>NZ_JBXKJL010000014.1:0-28477 GCF_056994735.1 Geomonas sp. | reverse complement strand
AACAGGTAAGAGTCAATGATTATTAGGATTAGTACCGATCTTCCGCCAGCTTCCAAAGCTGTCATTCCCGAAGCGATTCTGATCGGGAATCCAGCTCCTAAACGACGTGAAATCTGGATCCCCGATAAGGGCATTCGGGGATGACAATCTCGTAGCGGAAGATTAGCGATAATCAATAAAAAAGACCAGGTGAAATACCCTGGTCTTGATGGCGGCCTGTGGCGCCGGGATTGGTAACGGAGTAGCGTGGGGGGGATCCCCCCCGGTCACGGTGTCAACGTGTAGGCGGGGTAGACCGCGCTATGGCAGGTCGTCGTGCAGGTCCTGGCTCCCGCATCGTAGAGCCCCGTGTCGCCGGCATAGCGCCGGTCCAGGTTGACCAGGTGAGCGGCGTTGTTCGAATTGGCTCCCGTGACCGATGGCGTCCCATGTGGATCGTGGCAGGCCGAGCAGGGGGCGAGCTTGCCTGCGTGATCGAGCACGTGACTCTTGTGCATGCCTGCCGAGGCGGAATGGGTCGGGTTGCCAGGGTCCAGCAGGTACAGCGAGTCGTGACAGCTGAAGCACAGCGGATAGCTGGTTGTGATGGACGGATAGGTGTCGTAGTTCTGGGCCCGCATGATGTGCGGTTCGTTGGAGCCGTGGGGAAGATGACAGTCGCTGCAATAGATCCGTTGCATCGAGGCCTGGTACTTCCCTAAGAGGCTCGCCCCGTTCCCCTTCCTGGTGGCCGTTACCGGGTGGTAGGAAGGATTGCCGGGGGTGAAACGCAGGCGCTCATTGTAGGCCTGGTAGAGACGCCTGGGCGGCGTGTAGCCGGTGTTGATGAAGTTGTCTGCCGCCCCGCCGGCATGGCACTTGTAGCAGATCTGGAACTCGTAGCTGGAGCTGTCGACAGTGGTAGTGGCCGTCTCGTCGACGCCGCGCACCCCTCGTAGCGGCCCGTTGACGTTGGGCGCGACCGAGGCCGGCCCCAGCAGCGGCGTCGTCGAACCCAGCGGCGAGCCCTGCAGCCCAGCCTGGTGAGGGTTGTGGCAATCCACGCACTCCACGTGCTTTTGGGCCAGCGACACGGGAAGGGTTTCGTCTTCCTTGTGCACGCCGGTGGTCGTTTTGATGGGGTGGGTGTAGGTCTTGGTGTTGAAGTCGCTGTAGACGTCGGTATAGGGGGAGCCATTGTGGCAGGAGAGGTAGCAGTTGGTCTCCTCGCCCGCCCCGACCTCGCTCAGCTTCACCAGGTGCTCACCCTGCTGTGCGCTGTGGACCAGGTGGCAGTTCATGCAGCCATAGGCCCCTACCTGGCCGGAAACGGTGGGGTACTGGCTCCCACCGGTGCGGTGAGGCGAATCCTGTTCGTTCCAGTTGGTCTTGTTGTGGCACTGGTTGCAGAGGGTGTCATGATTGACGCTGCTGTCCATGGCCAGGAAGTTGCCGTACTGGTTGTTGTGGGGGTCGTGGCAGGAGTTGCACTCCACGAAGAGGTCGTCGATCAGCTTGACCTTCTTTCCCGCCAGGGTCGAGGCGTCGTAGAGCTCCGGATTGGCGCTGACCGAGGGATAGGCGAAGGAGATCGGATGGTCATCGCGAAGGTCGGTGCCGATCCTGGCATTCTTGCGGGGGTCCGGATCGTAGGGCATGACCGGCAGCGCGGAGTCGAGGGTGACGTTCTCGCTGGCCGGGCCGATGGAGCCGAGGGCGATGGTGCCGTCGTGGCAGCTCAGGCAGAGCCGGGAGCCGCGCTGCGGCTGGTCCGGCTTGGGTGATGCCTTCATGGTGGTCGACTCGTAGGGCTGGTAGCGGCCGTCCGAGGGGACGTCGCGGCTCCAGAGGGGAGTCTGGGTGGCGTGATGCGGGGTGTGGCAGAAGATGCAGACCTCGCCCTGCGTAGCCGATTTCACGTCGTGGGCGCCGCCGCCCCCGGTCACCGAGAGGTTGTGGGGGGTATCGGTGACGATGGTCCCTCGCGGCTTCCCCGCGGCACCGCTCACGCCCGCCCAGGCGCAGATAACGGTGAAGGTCAATATGAGGCTCCTGCGATGAAACATGGTTAGCTCCGATAAGGGCCTGACAGTTGATGCGAGCCAAAGCTCCCCAGGCGGCTAGCGCTTGAGGTATCTGAAGACCTGCACCCGCTGGTTGTAGGAGTCGGCCACATAGATGTAGTCCTGGCTGTCGATGTAGATCCCGGACGGCATCCAGAACTGCCCCGGCTCCGAACCGTTGCCTCCGATCTCCAGCAGCAGCGTTCCCGCGTCGTCGAAGATCTGGACCGTGTCCTGAAGACCGTCGCAGACGTAGATGTGCCCGGCGCTGTCCACCGCCACCCCCTTGGGGCGGGCCAGGTTCCCCGAGGTGTCGCCCGCCTCCCCGAATGCCTTGAGGAAGTCCCCCTCCGGCGAGAAGATCTGGATCCGCGAGTTCAGGGAGTCGGTGACGTAGAGGAGGCCGCGGCGGTCGACGAAGAGGTCGGTGGGATAGTTGAACTGCCCCGTCCCGCTTCCCCGGCTGCCGATCTGGAACTGCTCCACTCCGTCCAGCCCGACCGCCCTCACCTGGTGGGAGCTGGTGTCCGCAACGTAGAGGAGCTTCTTCTTAAGGCTATAGGCGATGCCGGTGGGGCGGGCGATCTTGAAGGCCGAGAGCCGGGTCAGGCTCTTGTCCTGGAAGTTGTACTTGAAGACCGTCCCCACCCCCGAATCGGTGATGTAGAGATTGTCCCGCTCGTCCTCGGCCACCGCGATGGGACTCCTGAAAATGCCCCGGCCTCCGATGGTCTGGTAGTCATGCCCCTTGGAATCCATCAGGTGCACCGCGCCGAGCTTCACGTCCGCAACCAGCAGCCTGTCGCGCTCGTCGGCGTAGACGCCGTAGGGCTTGCGGATCTGCTCCTCGTGTTCGCCGACGAAGAACTCCGCCACCCGGGTCCAGAACCCCTTGACCACGCCGACATCGGCGGGGGTCCTCACTTCCTTCACCCAGACCACCACCGGCACCTGGGGAAGCGGGGGCCACTGCAGCTCCGGCTTCGAGACGCTGGTGGTCCTGAGTGTCGCCTCGGGCATGGTGGCGCAGCCAGCCAGGGCCGCCGCGGTCACCGCCGCCAGCGCGAGGAGCAGCCGCCTCAGCGGGCGCCCCTGCCGTTCAACCGTCTTCAATCTCATGCTGCCTCGCTGTACATCAGAAATACCTCACAATCACGACACGGACCTGATCGTTCCTGGTGGTCTGCCCGCCGGAGATTCTCCAGTCCTGCTGGCCCAGCAGGGAGAAGTTCAGCTTGCCGTAGACCCAGCGCAGGTTGGCGATCAGCGAGATGTCGTCCCGGTCGATGCTGCTCCCCAACGACTTGGTGTAGTTGGCGGTGAAGTTGGCGTTGCCGGTGCTCAGGAAGGGTCTGTTGTAGTTGAGCGAGACGTTGGAGGAGTTGACGCTGCTCCCGGTGGAACCGATGGAGGCGACAGAGTCTGTCACCACGTAGCGGTCCATCAGGTTGATGGAACCGGAGCTCCGGCCGAAGTTTGCCTTGTAGCTGTAATAGCCGCTGTAGGCCTGGTGCTGATCCTGGGTGGAGTCGACCACTTCCACAGTGGCTCCATACTTCGTGGCGTCCAGGCTGGTTTCGAAACCGAAGTTGGTGACCTTGGAGTCGGAGAGTTTCACGGCCTCCGCGCGCCCCGAAATCAAGTCCTGGCTGCTGTGGGCCCAACTGCCGAAGATCCGGTAACGTCCGTCGCGGAAGAAGGCCGTGCCGCTGGCCCTGGTGGAGGTGGTGGCGTATTTGACCTGGGGGCTCACCAGGTACGAGTAGGAGACCAGCAGCTTGTCTCCCACCAGGATCCGGTCGAACTTGACGAACCTGATCTTGGTCCTGTTCCCCTCGGTCACCAGAATATAGTCGACGTCCTTTTGGTAGGTGACGTTGAAGTTGGGAGAGGTCGACAAGGTGTTGATCACCGTCAGCGGCACGTCCGGATCCACGTCGGTGTGAAACAACTCGATGTCGTCCAGGGCAACCGTGCTGCCGTCCAGATACTTCACCACGTGCTCTTCCTTGATCGGCACGGTGGGGCTTCCCAGGTCGCGGTCGGTGATCTGGAAGGTCTCGGTGAGGTTGAGCTGAAGGCTCCCCTGCCACGGGAGCTTCTTCACGTAGTTCAGACCAACGCCTCCCGAGACGTCGTCCTCGTTCCCGGAGGAGAGCTTATCCTGCCTGCCGTTCAGGTCCAGCCGGGTGGAGAGGCTCTCGAAGAGCTGATGCTGCAGCCAGCCATGCTCCATGCTGGTCGTCTGGTTGGTAGCGGCGCCGTCGAAGATCGTCTCCCTGTTGGCGTAGGAGAAGTCGCCGCCGCTGTTAAGGGCCTTGCCGAGCGGGAGGTTCAGGATCTCGGTCAGGTTGAAGGTCTTGTCCTGGAAGACGCTGGAGAACTGGGCCACCAGCAGGTGCGTGTCCAGGGTGCGGTTGGAGCTCTTGTCACCGAGCAGGGTCACGTTGCGCAGGGTGAGCTCGTACTTGCGGGTATCCGGCGTGGGGTTGCCGCTCTTCACCACGGTGCGATCCGTGTAGGACGACAGCGTAAAGTCGGTCTTGCTCAGATCCTTGATGACGTGGTGAGCCTCCACATTCACGATATTCGTGCTCTGGTTGCGGTCCTGGACCAGGCCCGTGGTCTCGTTGTTGCTGTTGGTGTAGCTCACCCGGAAGGGAAGAAACTTGTTCTTCAGGTAGAGGTCGAGGTAGTTCGAATCGGTCAGCAGCGTGTAGGAGGGGATGAAGGACTGCTGGATGTACGTTCTCTGGTGCAGGCGGCTGAAGTGTATCGGGAAGAGGGAGCGGTTCAGCAGCTCTCCCGCCATGCTGTAGTCGACGCCCACGTTATCCCCGTGGGAAGAGTTACTGCTGGAGGTGGTCGCTTCCTGGTTCAGGTCCAGGTCGCCCGTGAAGATACCCTGCAGTATCCTGCGGTCATAGACGGTGTAGTCGACGCTGAAGTGGTACTTCTCGTCGAAGCGGTGCTGCGACGACGAGGAGGCAGGAGTCTGGCCGCCGCTGATCCGCTGCCCGTCGTAGTTGTAGTTAAGGTCCACCCATTGCTGGAAATTATTGAAGCTGAAGAGGCCGGTCCTCTGGGCTTGGGCCTCTTCCGCGGTCGCAGCTACCCCAAGGAGCAGGACGAACAGTATCAAAGAATTGTTCGACTTCATCCACGCTCCGCTATTTCAGGAAGAAACCCGAATTGCCGTAATGGGGGTTATGGCAATCGACGCACACCATGTGCTGGGCCTTGACCTTGTCGTGCATGGCAGAAGCCACACGGGTTTCCCGGTGGCAGGTGCCACAGATCTCCGCCTTGCTGGCCTTGAGGAGCGGGCTGTGGTTCGAGTTGTGCGGGAGGTGGCAGGCAAGGCAGTCGCCGACTGCGGCCGGGCCGTGGAGGAAGGGTCCCTTGAAGAAGTCTTTGTGACACATGAGACAGAGTTCTCTTTTGGGGAGAATGGTCCCCCCCTCCTTGGTCTTGTCATGGCAGGAGTCGCACTTCTTCTCCTGGTACGGAGGGTGCTGCGAGTCCTCCAGAACGGGGGCGTCCTTCGAGGCGCCCTTCTTTCCGGTCAACTCCTCGCGCACCTGGGTGACCCTCTGCTCGGCGTACTCGGAGCAGATCTGCTCCGCCGGGGGGAGGCTCGGCACGCCGTCGAAGACGGTGGTCAGCACCTTGTGCCGGGTGATGGTGTCGCAGCCACCCAACAGGGAGGGACCGGCCGCGGCGATAAAGCCACAAATGATGTAAGATGCGAGTTTTTTTCCAGGTTTTACCATCTGCAGCAAGTCCCTCGTCGCCGTCCGCTACTTCTTGTCGGTCTTCTCCGCGGCCGCCTTCAGGTCCGCCTCTCTCTGCTTGGCCGCGGCCGCCTCGTCGAACCCCTTCATCTTGCCGAGGCCGTAGATGGCGATCTTGTCCTTGCCGAACTGGCTGGCCACGAAGATGATCTGGTCCAGGTCGAAGTTGGGGTCGGCCATCTTCTGGAAGTAGGGGAGGTTCTCGTCGGAGACCGCGATCCCTACCGGCAGGGTCAGGGAGCCGACCGGGAGCCCGGGTTCGCCGAAGTACATCAGCAGCCGGTTGGACTCGTTGAAGATCTGCACGTTCTGCAGGCCATTGTCGACCACGTACATGCGACCTTCCTTGTCGACCGCGATCCCCTTCGGGCGGGAAAAGTCGCCGAAGCCGTCGCCGGCCTTGCCGAAGGAGCCGAGGATATGACCGTCACGGTCCAGTTTCAGCACGCTGCTGCTCCCCATGTTGGTGGTGTAGATGGTCCCCTTCTTGTCGAGGGAGAAGCTGATGGGAATGGCGAGCCCGGCGGTGTCCTCGGTGCCCTTGCCGATCCGGTTGACGACCTCCTTCGTCTGCAGGTCGAAGACGTCGATCTGGCTGTTGTCCATGTCCAGCACGTAGGCGTTGTCGCCGTACACCGCCACGTCGATGGGGTTCATCTTGGCCTCGCGCCCGAAGGCCTGCAGGAAGGTTCCGTTGGGGCTGAAGATCACCACCTCTTTGCGGCCGGAGTCGGCCACGTACATGTTGTCGGCGCCGTCGAAGGCCACGTTGACCGGCCTTCTCAGCTTGCCAGGGCCATGGTCACCCTTGAAGTACTCGAAGCTCTTCTTGGGGAGGTCGACGACCACCAGGGTCCCCAGACCGACGTCGGCAACGTAGATCTTCCCCTTGTGGACCGTGATGCCATAAGGTTTCCTGAAGGACTTGACCCTGTCGGCCTCGTCGGAACCGAACATGAAGAGGGAGAAGGAGCTTTTCTTGACTTCCACGTCGCTGGAGTCGCCGATCCCCATCAGGTATTGGACCCTCGGCGGATTGGGCTCGGGCGGGAAGAAGACGGGGCCGCTGCTCACCTTGGTGCTGGCGCAGCCGGAGAAGGAGGAGGCCGCCAGGGCCAAAACCGCCACCATTGCCATCTTGATACTGCTTCTCTTGACTACCGGGAGGAAATTCGTCTTTAACATCACTTGCTCCTGTGCCATGGCATGTATGTTCCACGCGACCGTCGCGCTTTATCAACCTAAACCGGACTACTTGGTGTAAATCTCGGGCTTGTTGCGATCATAGCTGAATTTGCGGTGGCATCCCGGGGCGCAGCTGCCGCCGGTGGAGGTCATCTTGAAGTTGATCGGGATCTTCCAGTCGCCGAAGACCGCGCCCTCGGTATTGATCAGTTTCTCGCCGTTGCTGGCGTGGGGTGCGTGGCAGACCCGGCAGCTGCGCCCCTTGCGGAGGTTGGCGACGTGCACGTAGTGCAGGTTCCTCTTGCCGTTGCGGAAGTTGGTGTAGATGGTGGTCTCCGCGTAGGTGAGGAGGTTCTTCTCGTGGCACTTGAGGCAGAAGCCGTAGCTGCCGTCCTTGTACGGGGTGTAGACAGCCGAGGGATAGGGGCCGGCCCCCATGCGGAAGTTCTGCGAGCCGTGGGGGTCGTGGCAGGCCTTGCAGGACCCTTTCTTGATCGGCCCGTGCAGGTACTTCTTGCCCTCGATCTCCTTCTTGATGTTCTTGAGGGGCGGGTTCCCCAGCTTGTCGGTGTCGTGGCAGCTCAGACAGGTGGTCTTCTCGTCGAAGGGGAGAAGACCCTTGGAGTTGGAGAAGTGGGTGGAGTGGCAGCTGCCGCAGCTTCCCGACTGGACCGGCTTGTGCGGCACGGTGACGGCCGCGAGTTTCTTACCCATCTTGGCATGGCAGCCGACGCACAGGTCCGGCATCTTTTTTTTCAGGAACATGGCCACCTTGGAGCCATGGGCGTTGTGGCAGGCGGTGCAGGGGTCGTTCTTGACCGGCGGGTGGACAACCGGCGATTCATTCAAGGGCTTGATGAAATCGGTGTGGCACTTGAGGCAGAGCTCGCGTACGCTCCCCTTGAGGAGCCCCTTGAGGTCCGCCTCGTGCGGGTCGTGGCATTCGGTGCAGGAACCGACCGCCGCCGGGCCGTGCATGTAGGGCTGCTTGAAGGCCTCCACGTCGTGGCAGCTGACGCAAAGAGGGGTCCGGTCGTCACCGACCTCCAGCAGGAAGCGCTCCGAGGTCCCGTGCGCCTTGTGGCAGCAGAGGCAGTCACCCTCCTTGACCGGAGCATGGAGGTTCTTTTTCTTCCCCATCCCGTCATGGCAGGTCTTGCACAGGGCGCTCCCCTTGGCCGCCAGCTCGAAGGTCTTGACCCCCTTGACCGGATGCTCCTTCCCCCGCTTCACATGGCAGCTGAGGCAGTCGCCGTCCTTCACCGGCGCGTGCGGCATCTTGATGGCGGCGATATCGGCATGGCAGGCCGAGGTCAGGCAGGTTTCCCCCCGGGCGACGCCGACGGAGAAAAGGGCCAGAGAGGTGAGCGCGATTGAAACAGCAGCACGGATCTTCATGGATGACATCCTACCGGGAAAGGTGGCGATTAGAATTTATTCAAAAAAAATGTCAGGCGCGGCTTGCAAAGATGCAGATTACTGTTATCGTGGTACCCGTTGCGGGTATACCGGCCTCGCAGACTGGCCGGCAGACCGGCGCAAAAGGGCAGCGGCAACGGCCCGAAGCCATCTCTCACTCCCACCCGAAATGACCCCGCCGAGCACTCCCAGCACCGCCAAAGGCAGTCCACCCAGGGCAATCTGCGCAGAAAGGGAAAATTCCACAGATCTTTAGCAGATTTGGGGAAAGTTTTCAACATGAAATGAGCCGTCTCGCGCCTAGCGCCCCGGCACCTTGGGAGCGGCCCGGCCATCGACGCTGGAAGCCCGGCGGCGCAAGGTCCTTAATTATCTCAACTCGCAGGCGCTCTTCCTGCCCGGCGAGCGGCCACATTAAATCAGTGTCGGCGCTCTAGCTAATCGGCGGCGGGCGAAGGAACTTTAGGGTGCCCGCGACGGGCGGTAAATTATTTTCCACTTACCCTTCGGGGTAGTCGGAGAGGGCCAGGAAGGTTTCTTTGAGTTCGAAGGAGAAGATGGAGAACATGCGTTCGGCAAGCCTGGTGGTGAGAAGGGGCGGGTAGAGCGGCACGGAGAGCCGGTAGATCAGGTCCAGGAGGCCGTCGTGGGGGTTTTCCTCCAGGAAGAGCGCGCCGTACTGGAGCACCGGCGCGAAGAGGAGCGCCTCCTCCATTACCGCGTCGTCCTCGCTGAAGTAGGGGAGGATCATTTCCAGGGAGAAGCAGAGACCGGAGCCGCCGGCGTCTTCGGAGATGCTGAGCAGCACCTCGTCCTGGGGAGAGCCGAACTCGAGCGCCTCGGGGGAGACGCTGCCAGCGGGGAGGACCAGTACCTTGCCGTGGACCGGGTCGATGCCGTAGGGAGCACCCCTTCCCTGGAGAAAGCGCTCCAGCGAACGGTAGCCCTTGGCCTGCAGCCTTCCCATGCCGCGGTAGAAGGGAGGGCGGAAGCCGTCGCGGTTGGCGATCAGGTCCTCGAGCGGGATGAATTCCTGCTCGGAACCGGCGGGACGCGCGCTCCTGATTTCGGTGTTGTTGACCACCAGCTTCAGGTGCGATCGTTTCCGTTCGTCTTTGGTGTCTTTTGTCATTGGTTCCGCTACCCCCGGTGGTGCATCCTGTCTTCTGTAATACACCCCACGGGAGAGGGGTGTCAAGAACTCCCGACAGCCACCAGTCCATCTTTAATGTGGATGGTACGGTCCGAGTAGTCGCAATTCTCGGGGTTGTGGGTCACCATGACCACGGTCTGGCCGGTCTCATTAAGGGTACGGAAGAGGTTCATCATCTCCACGCTGGTCTGGGAGTCGAGGTTGCCGGTCGGCTCGTCGGCGAAGAGGATGTCGGGGCGGTTGACGATGGCTCGGGCGATGGCCACCCGCTCCTGCTCCCCGCCGGAGAGCTGGTTGGGCAGTCGGTCCCCCTTCGCGGCCAGCCCCACCCGGGCGAGGGCATCCCGGGCCGCAGCCTCCTTCTCCTTCCCCTTCATCCGCGAGATGGCCAGGGGGAGCATGACGTTCTCCACCGCGGTCAGGTAGGGGATCAGGTTGAACGACTGGAAGACGAAGCCGAGCCGCTGGCTGCGGAAGTCCGCCAGCTTCTCGCCCGACAGGGCATAGAGGTCCACGCCCCCCATCTCCACGGTGCCGTGCGAGGGGCGGTTCAACCCGCCCAGGATGGACAGGAGGGTGCTCTTGCCGGATCCCGACTGCCCCATGATGGTGATGAACTCGCCCTGGGCGATGGAGAGGTCGACTCCGCGCAGAGCCTCGACCGTCTCCTCCCCGCTTGCGTAACTCTTCCGGACTTCCTTTACTTCGATGAGTGACATGGTTTCGTTCCTTGAACTAATTGGCGCTAATCTTCCGCTACGAGATTGTCATCCCCGAATGCCCTTATCGGGGATCCAGTTTTCACGTCCTTAGGAGCTGGATTCCCGATCAGAATCGCTTCGGGAATGACAGTTTTGGAAGCTGGAGCCGCTTACAGCGCCCTGAGCGCCTCGGTCGGGTCCATCTTGCTCGCGTGCAGCGCCGGGTAGAGGCTCCCGAGGAGGGCCAGGACCACCGAGAGCCCCAGCGAACCGAAGGCCACCAGTCCGTCCCAGACCAGGAGCACCTCTTTGCCTTCCGCCATGAACGGCAGCGCCAGCTTCGCCCCGCCCATCCCGGCGGCATATCCCAGCACCCCCGCCAGCACCCCGACCACGGCGGCCTCCAGCAGGATGATCCTCATGATGTGGCTCTTTCTGAAGCCGATGGCACGGAAGACGCCGATCTCCGTGGTCCTCTCGTTGACGCTCCCCATCATGGTGACGAAGACGATCAGCGAGCCGATGAAGACCACCACCGCGGCCATCGCGTACGAGAAGCGGCGGAACTGGTCCAGGGCCTTGAGCCTTCCTTCCACCACCTGCTGTATGGCGCTCACCTTGGCACCCGGGAGCTTCTCCGCGATCTGCAGGACCATGTCGCCGATCGGGCACCCCGAGCAAAGGGCCGCCACCTCGACGAAGTTGAGCCGCCCCTCCTTGTGGAGAAGCCGCTGGGCCACGTCCAGCCGGGCGAAGATGAGCTGGTCATCCTGCGAGCCGGTCTGGTCCAGTATCCCTGCAACCTTGAAGCTCTCACCCTTGATCACCAGGGAGTCGCCGGTCATCACGTTCAGCACGTGCGCCGCTTCGCTTCCCGCCAGGAGCTCGTTGGCGGCTTTGGGGGCCTCCCCGAAGATGTTCCACCACTGCTTGAGCTTGAGCTCCTTGTCGAACTGCACCCCGATAAGGAGCGCCTGTTTCCCGGCCACCTGCACCCCGCCCAGCACCTTGGGAGCCACCACCGAGATGTTCTTGTTGTTCCTGATGGTGTTTATCTTCGCCAGCTCGGACTCGTCGAGATCCTTCTGGTCGAAGGTCACCCCTCCGAGGTTGATGCCGCCGTAGTTCATCGACAGACCATTCTGTTGGGGAGTGATCAGGATGTTGGCGCCGAACTCGTCCATCTTGCGCTCGATATCCCCGGACATCGACTTGGTCAGGGTCACCAGCGTGACGATGGTGGCGATGCCTACGATCAGGCCGATGGTCAGAAAGGCCATCTTCGCCTTGCGCCGCCTGAGGTTGTTGAAGGAGATGTTGTGTAATTTCATTTTGATTCCTTCAGATGTGTCGCCCCCTGGGGGAAGGTGCCACGGGCAAACAGCCTAGAAAAACCTCGCCCCGCCCTTTATTTCCGAGACGCTGATGCGGACGTTCTTGCCGTCGGCGGTGGAGGCCAGATGCGAGGGGTTGCAGCCGCCGCCCGAGGCTGCGCCAATGCGGTTTATGGCGAACTTCTGGTTGCAGTTCTTGCAGACCATCTGGTCACCCTGCTGCACGTACCCCTTCTTCTCGCGATAGCAGACGTCACAGGCATCGAAGGCGGTGTGGAGCTGACCGTCGCTCCCCTTGACCACGAAGAAGTTAAGCTCTTTGCCCCCGTCGACCAGCCTGAAGTAGTGAGCAGTCCCGTCGGAGACCTTGGAGAGAGGAATGGAGACGGCACCGTTCACCGGCTTCACCTTCTCGAACTTCCCAAGCCCCGGGATACCGAAGGCGAAGGAGACCGTCGCCGCGACTGCCAGTGCCAGGACGACCATCACTCCATACTTGATGCTGCTTTTGTACACCATTTCCATGCTGTAGCTCCTTTTTGACGGCATCGATGCCTGTCTGACCTGCGTATGTTTCCTTCCCGATCGTTACCGGTTATTTCCCGCCGCACCCCTTGGAGCCGCAGCACCCGCCGGCCACCGCGGTCTGACTGCCCACCTCGTGGCCGGTGATGCGCCTGAACTGCGCCGGGGTCAGCACCACCTGGATTTTGCTGTCGAAACCGGTGCCGGCGACCTTCCTGGCCAGCTTCTCCGGCGCCACCATTTTGGAGTCGTAGCCGGCAATGACCCAGCCCCCCTGGAGGTCGACCTCCGTCGAGGCCACCCCCCTCTGGGACTGGAGGGCCTTGGTGACCTTGGAAATGCAACTGCCGCAGGTCATCCCCGAAGTCCTCAGCACCACCACGGCATCAGCCGTCGCGCCGATACGGACATAGAAGGCGAAGACGCCGAGGATAGCCACCACCGCGAGGACCAGACCGATATTGAGGGCCGTTCTTTTTCTCATCTCCAAGCTCCGGGTCCGGAGCCGCAGCGTGCGGCACCGGGTGTCAAACAGCGAATGGTGCGATAAATACAAGTTGCGTGCCACCGGTTCATGAGGGGATCAGGCCCCGCCATCACCGGGATCACGCATTGCGGATCGAAGAGGCCTCCGGAAGAGGTGGAGAATATCCTCCAGTCGCCGTAGGATTTTCGACACGCCCCAGATTACGGCAAGGGTCCGACAAAAGCAAATCCCCCCTGTCCCACCTTTGACAAAGGGGGGGGACGCTTGGGGTGCTGCTCATTTGATGGGGATAGCATTTCGTGATGGTCCCGGTTAAATCCCCCAAAGCGGTGCCGGCTCTCCCTTTCGTAGGAGCGCCCTCCCGGGCGCGAACCGCAGCAACGATGCCGCTCCTGCGGCAAATCCCCCCTGTCCCCCCTTTGACAAGGGGGGGACGCAACGGCCACTGACTTCCGCACAAGCACCTTCCCCGATGCCCCCCTTCCCGGAAGGGCACGGTGCGAGTCCCCCCTCGCCCTCCGGGAGGCGGGGGGGAGGGAAGCCGGCAGGAGCAACTATGCACAAGTAATACAAGAACCCCCTCGCAGCAGGGCCGGAGGGGGTTCGGGTGCAGGTATCAGCTCACTCAGGCTACTTCACGGTGTACCAGAACTTGGCCGAACGGGTCTTGCCGTCCTTCAGCTGGAACTTCGACATGATGCCGTATTTGCCCTTTTTGGCGAGGTCGAAGTCGCCGCCGAAGTGGCCGTGCATCCCCATGAGTTCCTTGGTCTGCTCGGTCTTGTCAGGAGCCACGACCTTCATCATCACCTTTCCTTCGGTGACGGGCTTACCTGTCTTGGTGTCGACGAAGGCGGCCGAGATGTGATGGGTCTCTTTTACCCCCTTGGGCATCTCCATCCCCATGTCCTTCATGGCCTCTTTCATGGTGGTGACCTTGAAGGTGGCCTTAACGCCGTCGACGACCTCTTCGTGGGCTACGCCCTTGGCGGCGCCGTGATCCATCTTCATGCTGCCATGGTCCATGTTCATGCTGCCGTGATCCGTGGCGGCAAAAGCCGGTGCGGACAGGGCGATGGTTGCCGCGGCAAGAATAAGTGACATCTTTTTCATTTCAAATCTCCTTTTGGGTTATTTGCCCCACCCCGGGACCTCCGCCTGAGGGACGGTTTAACCGGGTTGGGGCAGGTTCCACATGTGACGCATTTGGCAGCTTCACCCACCCCCGGCCCCCTCCCATCAAGGGAGGGGGAGAGCGGAATGAATGAGCGATCGGCAGCTGTCAATGTTTCATCCCAGAGTACTTCAATCTCCCCTTCTTCAGATCCCTTTTCTTCATCAGCACGAAGATCACCGGGGTCATGATCAGGACGTGCACGGCGGAGGAAATCATCCCCCCGATCATCGGAGCGGCAATGGGCTTCATGACGTCGGCACCGGTACCGGTGGACCACATGATCGGGATCAGGCCGATCAGGGCCACGGCCACCGTCATAAGCTTCGGACGAAGCCTCAGCACCGCGCCCTCGAAGGTGGCATCGTAGATATCCTGTTCGGTGCAAGCCCCCCCGGCCAGCTTCCGGTCGAGGGCCTCGTGCAGGTAGATGACCATGACGACACCGGTCTCGACCGCTATCCCGTAAAGGGCGATGAATCCGACCCACACCGCCACCGACATATTGTAACCTAGTGCCTTCACCAGATAAACCCCTCCCACCAGGGCGAACGGGACCGAGAGCATGACCATGCTGGCCTCAAGAGCGGAGTGGAAGGTGAAGTAGAGGAGGATGAAGATGATCAGCATCCCCGCCGGGACCAGGATCTGCAGCCGCTCCTTGGCCCGGACCTGGTTCTCCCACTGCCCGGACCACGCGACGTAGTAGCCGGGAGGAAGTTTCAGGTTCCGCTCCAGCACCTTCTGGGCATCGCCGACGAAGCCCCCCATGTCGCGACCGCGGACGTTCAGGTAGACCAGGGAGCGGAGGAGCCCGCCTTCGCTCGCGATCTCCGGGGCGCCGGTGGAGATCTTGATCTTCGTCACCAGCGACAGCGGGATCTGGGCACCTTCCTTGCTGGTCACCAGGATCCGCTGGATGGCCGGGATGTTGTCGCGGTAGTCCCGCATGTAGCGAAGCCGGATCGGGAAGCGGTCACGCCCCTCGACGGCGGTGGTCAGCTGCTGCCCCCCCAGGGCGGTTTCGATCACTTCCTGCACCGCCCCGACATCGATCCCGTAACGGGCCGCGGCCTCGCGGTCGACGTCGATGTCAATGTAATTCCCGCCGGTTACCCTCTCAGCCACCACGTCGGCCGCCCCCGGCACCGTCTTCAGTATCCCTTCCGCCTGCACGGCGAGGTCCTTCAGGACGCCGAGATCCTTCCCGAAGATCTTCACGCCCAGGTCGGTCCTGACCCCGGTGGAGAGCATGTTGATCCGGTTGATGATCGGCTGGGTCCAGCCGTTGCGGACCCCCGGGATCTGCAGCTTCGAGTCGAGCTCGGCCACGATGTCCGCCTTGGTCACCCCCGGCCGCCACTGCTCTTTGGGCTTGAGGATGATGATCGACTCGAACATCGAGACCGGCGCCGGGTCGGTCGAGGTCTCGGCCCTACCCACCTTGCCCAGGACATAGGCCACCTCCGGCTGCTCGCGGATGATGGTGTCCTGCACCTGGATGATGCGCTTGGCCTCGGTGATGGAGACGTTGGGGAGGGTCACCGGCATGTAGAGGAGGCTCCCCTCGTCCAGCGGCGGCATGAACTCGGAGCCGATAGAGAGGAACATCGGGATGGCGATGGCCAGCGCGATGACGTTCAGCAGGATGGTGGTCTTCTTGTATTTCAGCACCCAGCGGATCACCGGGGAATAGAGCCTGATGAAGAAGGTCGAGATCGGGTTGGCGCTCTCAGGCGGCATTTTGCCGCGCATGAAGAAGTACATCAGCACCGGCACCAGGGTGATGGCGATGAATGCCGAGCCCACCATGGAGAAGGTCTTGGTGAAGGCCAGCGGATGGAAGAGCTTTCCCTCCTGCCCTTCCAGGAGGAAGACCGGCACGAAGGAGAGGACGATGATTGCCAGCGAGAAGAAGATGGCGCGTCCGACCTGCTTCGCGCTGGTGATGACCACCTCCAGCCGCCGTTCCTTACGCTCCTCCGGCGGCATCTCGGAGAGGTGCCGGTAGCAGTTCTCGACCATGATCACGCCGGCATCGACCAGCACACCGATCGCGATGGCGATCCCGCCCAGCGACATGATGTTCGAGGTCACCCCCATCAGCTTCATGGTGATGAAGGAGATCAGCACCGCGATGGGGAGGGTGATGATGATCACCAGGGCGCTCTGGAAATGGAGCAGGAAGACCAGGACGACCAGCGAGACCACCACCGATTCCTCCGCCAGCGCGTGCTTGAGGGTCTCGATGGCGCGCTCGATCAGGTCTGAGCGGTCGTAGCGGGCGGTGATCGTGACCCCCGGGGGGAGCCCCTTGGTGAGCGAGGTGATCTTCTCTTTGACCCGGTCGATCACGTCCTTGGCGTTCTCGCCGTAGCGCATGACGACGATGCCGCCGACGGCCTCCCCCCGGCCGTTCAGGTCGAGCAGGCCGCGCCGGATGGCGCCTCCCAGCTGCACGGTGCCCAGGTTCCTCACATAGATCGGGGTCCCGAAGGCATCGGAGCCGACCACTACGTTCTCGATATCGGCGGCGGACTGGATGTAGCCGGTCCCGCGGATCAGGTACTCGGCATTGGCCTGCTCCATCAGCCTGCCGCCGACCTCGTTGTTGGAGCGCTTGATGGCGTTCATCACGTCGCCCACCATCACCTTGTAGGCGAAGAGGCGGTTGGGATCGAGGTCGATCTGGTACTCGCGGACGTAACCGCCGATGGAGGCGACCTCGGCCACCCCCGGGACGGTATTCAGCTGGTAGCGGACGAACCAGTCCTGCAGGGTCCTCAACTGCTCGAGGTTGTAGCCCTTGCCGTCGATAGTGTACCAGAAGACATGCCCCACTCCGGTGCCGTCCGGGCCCAAGGTCGGGACGACGCCCTGGGGGAGGAGCGAGGCTGCGTAGTTGAGCCGTTCCAGCACGCGGGTCCTGGCCCAGTAGATATCCGCCTTGTCGTCGAAGATCACGTAGATCATCGAGTAGCCGAAGGCCGAGGCCGCCCTTACCGCCTTGACCATGGGAAGGCCCTGGAGGTTCACCGCCAGCGGGTAGGTGACCTGGTCCTCCACGACCTGCGGCGATCGGCCGGGGTAATCGGTGAAGACGATCACCTGGTTGTCGGAGAGGTCGGGGATGGCGTCGACCGGGGTCTTGTAGACCGCCCAGATACCGCCGGCGATGATCAGCCCGAAGAGCATCAGCACCACGATGCGGTTGCGGGCGGAGTATTCAATAATTTTTTCGATCATAGGGAAATCCTGGGCTAAGGGCTAAAGGCTAAAGGCTAAGGGGAACACCGAGCAAGACGGCTGGGGTATCGGGTTTCCCTTTAGCCCCCGAGCCCTTAGCCTGATTACATTTTCATATCCCGCATATCGATCTCGCCGCCTTTGGGGGCAGGCGCCGGGGCACCTTTCAGCGCAGGCGCCGGGGCGCCCTTCTTCTCGTCCATCTTCATTCCAGGCATGCTCTGCTGCGCGCCGGTGCCGCCCCTTAACTGGCTCTCGGAGTCGATCAGGTAACCGCCGCTTGCGGCAACCTTTTCGCCGGCTGCGAGTCCCGACATGATCTGCATCTCGTCCCCTACCCGGGCTCCGACCTTCACGTCCCGCGGCTCGAAGAGTCCCGGCGACTTCTCCACCCAGACCACCTGGCGAGTGCCGGTGTCGATCACCGCCGAGGCGGGAACGGTCAGCGCCGGCCCCATCGGGGACTTGATGATGGCATTGACGAACATGTCCGGCTTCAGCTGCAATCCCGGATTGGCCAGCTCGACCCTCACCTTGACCGTACGGGTCTTCGGGTCGAGAAAGGGATAGATGAAGGATACACGGCCACGGAAGGTCTTCCCGGGATAGGACTGGGAGGTGATGGCGACCGGCTGCCCCAGCTTCACGAAGGCGAATTCGTTCTCGTAGACCTCCACGTCCACCCAGACACGGGAGAGGTCGGCGATGGCGAAGAGCGGGTCGCCCATGTTGACGTACTGCCCCTGCTGCACCATCTTCTCGATCACCACACCCGAAAGCGGCGTGTAGATCGGGAGCCGGATGTTGGGCTCCCCTGCCCTCTCCAGCGAGGCGATCTGGCTGTCCTTCACCCCCAGAAGCTTCAGGCGCTGCCGCGCGGAAGATACCAGTCCCTGGCCGCCCTGGGAGATGGACTGGATCGGGGAGTTCTTGAGCTGGTCGCGGCTCTTCAGCGCGAGGAGGTACTCCTGCTGCGCCGAAACCAGGTCCGGCGAGTAAAGCTCCGCCACGGGAGACGACTTGGAAACGTAAGCCCCGACGGTGCTTATATTAAGCCGATCGATGCGGCCGGCGGTCCAGGCCGTCACCTTGGCCTGCCGCGACTGGTCGTACTGGACGATGCCGACGGCTGCAATCTCCTTGGAGAGGGGGGCGCGTTTCACCCTGACGGTATCCACGTTCGCCATTACCTGCTGGGTCGGAGAGAGCGAGACCTGCCCCAGCTGGGCTGCCTGCTGTTGCTGCTCCGGCGTCTGCGCCCCCGCCTGAGGCTGCTCGATCTTCTTGATCAGCTGCATCCCGCAGATCGGGCAGGTGCCGGGCTTGTCCTTGATGATGAAGGGGTGCATGGCACAGGTGTACAGCACCTTTCCCTGCGAGGTTTCGACCGGTTTGGCCGTCTCGTGCTTGTGATGCCACGAGAAATAGGCGGCACCGGCGATGCCGGCAATCAGGATCAGCACCAGGGGTATTATGATCTTCCTGTTTTTATTCATCTTCTCGCTCCTGGGCGTTTCATTTACTTACAAAGTTCATCAAACGGTGCGGCTCTTCGGCTTTCGTAGGAGCCGCATCCTTGCCGCGAATCATCGGCAAAACAAATCCCCCCTGTCCCCCCTTTGACAAGGGGGGGACGCTTTGGGGAATTTCGACTGAGTATATTCGCGGCAGCGCCCGTCACTCCGGCCTGGCCGTCACTCCAGCCTGGCCGTCACTCCAGCCGGGCCGTCACTCCAGCCGGGCCGTCACTCCAGCTGGCGGCCGACCAGGGCCTCCAGTTGGGCCTTCTTCATCTGGTAATCGGCCAGCGAGTCGAAGTACTCCCGCTCGTAGTTGAACAGGTTGACCCGGCTGTCCAAAAGGCTCAGGAAATCGGCCTTGTTCACCCGGTAGGCGATGGTGGCTGATTCCAGGGACTGCTCCGCCTGCGGAATGATCCCCCCCTTATAAAGCTCCATCAGCTTCTTGCGCCGCTCCATCTGGGCCAGGAGATCGGCGATACCGCTGGCGATGGTGTTCCTGGTCGACTTGAGCTCCTCGGTGGCCATGGCGATGTCAGAGCTCGACTCCGCCAGCATGGCCTGCCTCCTCTCCTTGCGAACCGGCAGGTTGAAGGTCACGCCCAGGGAGTACATGTCGGCGCCGTCGCTTCCCATGGCCCGGTCACGCTGCATGTACTCGAAAGAGACGTTGAAGTCGGGGTAAAACTCCTTTTTGGCCAGGGCATAGGAGCTCTCGCCCTTCAGCACCTGGGCCCTCAGGCTCTTCAGCGCCGGGCGGTCCTCCTCGGCCATCTGCACCAGGGCCTCCGCCGTCGGCGGCGCCTGCCCGATGGTCAGGTCGGGTATGGTCCCGACCGGGGTGGTGGGAGGACGATAGAGGACCGAGTTCAGGGCGATAACCAGGCTCTTTCTCTGCTGCTCCAGGGAGATGCGCATGTCGAGCATCTTCGATTTCTCAAGCTGGGCCTTGTATATGTCCTGCTGCGCCCCCTGCCCCACGGAGTACTTGGTCTCCGCCAGGGTGATGAAGTTGTCCATGATCCCTATGTTCCGATCCACGATCCCCAGCGCGCGGTCCACGAAGTAAATCTGGTAGTAGTTCTCCTTCACCATGCGGATCAGCTCCAGCAGCCTCTCCTGGTGGGCGTAGTGGTAGGTCTCCGCCTCCCGGGCCGCCACCTCCTCCCGCAGGGCCCGCTTGCCGAAGTACGGGAGCTGCTGCGAGATGCCGACCACCTTCTGGGTCATGGCGTCCTTGGAGAAGTTGAGGGGATCCTTGACGAGACCGTTCTGGATCTTCAGCATCAGCATGGGATCTTCCAGGCTCCCGGCCTGTTTCACGCGGCTCTTGAAGCTCTCCCAGCGCGAGGTCGAGGCCTTCAGTTCCGGGTTGTTGGCCAGGGCATAATCGACCAGACGGGTCAGGGACTCAGGCTGGGCTGCGGGTTCGGCGTGGACGGTCGGAGGTGCCATCAGGCTCAACAGCAGAAAGAAGCTGACGGCAAAAATGGCAGGCATGGTGAATCTGGCAGGCATGGTGACTCCCGAAGAGCTGTAATCGGCTTTTCCACAAGCAATGAACGTGCCGCATGCTAATGAGTGCGGAATCAGTAGCTGTTTCGGAATCCGAAAGGGGGAAGGAGGAGAATATCCTACCGGCGATGTGGAATAGTCTACAGCGGGTGTAACATTCGGCAACGCTTCAACATCGCTAGAGTTCTGCGGGAACGGGGAGGGAGACACTGAAGGTGGCGCCTTGCCCCGGCTCGCTCTCCACCGCGATGGTACCGCCATGGCTCTCGACGATCTTCCTGGTGATTGGCAGCCCGAGGCCGGTGCCGCTCCCCTTGGTGGTGAAGAAGGGCTCGAAAATCTTGCCGACGGCGTCGGCGGGGATCCCGGGGCCGTTATCGCTGAAGCGGATCTCGATGCAGCCGCGCTCCCGCTTGAATGTGGTGGAGACGGCGACCTTGCCCCCGGCGGGGCAGGCCTGGATGCCATTGAGGACGATGTTCATGAAGGCCTGCCGCAGTTTTTCACCGTCGGCGATGATGCTGGGCAGGGGCGAGGGGGCCAGTTGCAGCTCTACCTTCCGGTTGCGGGCTTCCGCGGTGAGGAGGGTCACGATGTTCCCGAGCTCCTCGTTGATGTCGCAGGCCTTCTTGGTGGTCGGCTCCGGGCGGGCCATGCGGAGGAAGTCCTCGACCACGCGGTTTAGGCGGTCCGACTCCTTCACCAGGATCTCCAGGAACTCGTTCCTGCTCTCGGCGGGCGTCCCGTCCTCCATCAGGATCTCCGCGGTCCCACGGATCGAGGCTAGAGGATTGCGGATCTCATGAGCCAGGATGGCGGAGAGCTCCCCCAGTGCGGAAAGTCGCTCCGCGCGCCGCAACTGCTCCTCGATGCGGATGATGAGTTCCGACTGGCTCTGCAACTGCTGGTACGACGCTTCCAGCCCCTTGGCCGACTCCTCCAGCTGCTCCCTGCGCCAGCGCTCCTGCTGCGAGAGAAAACCGGTTATCCCGCCGACTACGTTGTAGAGCACCACCTCGAGGTACTTCTCCATCTCCATCGCTAGGTGCCCGCCCCACTGGAAGAGGATGTGGGGTGCGTAGCAGACCGTCACCAGCATGGCGCAGCCGATGCCGCCGCGGAAACCGAACCAGTAGGCGGAGAGGATGATGGGAATGTAGTAGAGACGCTGGAAGATGTCGTGCAGCATGGCCAGCCTGAGCGGTGTCAGATAATGCAAAAGGCTGATGCCGATCACACACGCTATCAGTGCTGCCACTTTCAGTATGTCAGTTTTCTTCATACTGCTCCCGAACGGCCAAGACAGAGTGATGCAGCAGAGACTCGTATATCAGATTACCAGGCATGTGATCCAGTGTTTTGGGAGGCTGGAATATTATGACAGCGGAAAAAGAAAACGGGGAAATTAGCAACGCTCCGCTGCGTCGACAATTTCCCCGATTTCCTGCACTGTCAGTGAGCCGCCTTAGGCTGCTTCACTGTGAACCAAATCTGCCGCTAAGCTTCATCCACCCATACTATGCACGACACCGGGCACACATCGATGGCGGTTTTCTGTATGACGTCTTCAGCTGCCCCTTCAGGATTGTAGACTTCCGACTTCCTGTGGGAGTCAAAACGGAACACCTGGGGGCAGTTGTTAATGCAAATGCCGCAACTGATGCATTCATCCTTGTCGACCCACGGTCTTTTAGCCACAAGCTCTCCTTTCCGTTGATACTTACCGCTGCCTTAAATGCCAACGGACACTATACCGCAAATGAAGCTTCTCTTTCCAACAAAATAAGCAGCACGTCGCAACCGGCTGTGCCATCGCCACAATCTTGACCTGCGGCACCGTCTGGGTTATCTTTCCTACCTGTTCAGATAGGCACGCTCTAGTTAAAGGAATGCGAATGACACCCCTCCCTGCCTACTACAGCGTTGGCCAAGGCCCTGCCGTCGTCCTTCTTCACTGCACCTTGAGCTCCAAGAACCAGTGGCGGGCGCTGGCGCCCTTGCTGGAGGCGGAATATCGCGTCATCGCGGTCGATCTCTACGGTTACGGCGAGACCCCCATGCCGGAGAAGCCGGAAGGCTTCACCCTTCTGGACGAGGCGGAACTGGTTCACTCGCTCCTCGACCAGATCCTCCTTCCCGGTGAGCCTGTACACCTGGTCGGCCATTCCTACGGCGGCGCCGTTGCCTTGCGCTTCTGCCACAGGTTCCCGCAGCTAGTCCGGACCCTGACCGTCTTCGAGCCGGTCGCCTTCCACCTGCTGGACAGCGACGATCCCGGGCTGGCCACGGTCGAATCCCTGATGGATCGGCTTGTCAAGCTCATCACCGGGGGGCTGCGGCGCGAGGCTGTGATGACCTTTGTCGATTTCTGGAGCGGTCCCGGGACCTTCGCCGGCTTCCCGCCACGGGTGCAAAAGGATTTCGTGGCGAGGGCGGACAAGCTGCTGCTCGACTTTCACGCCCTGACCCGCACCCGCATGACGGCTGATGACTACAGGAGTCTTAAGCTGCCGGTGACCTTGATGGCGGGTAGTGCCAGCAAGATGCCGGCACTGCGGGTGTCGGAGAAGCTGGCGGCCATCCTCCCGATGTCCAGGCTGGTCTGGGTCGACACCGGCCACATGGGCCCCGTCACCGACCCAGAAACGGTAAATCCTATCATTAAAGCCTCACTATCACCTTGAGCCCGGCGCCTCCCGGCCTTCCTTTAATCGCCCAACCCCTTCATATCCCTCCTTCTTGACTTTTCAGCAATCCGTCAGACAATCATTAAGGTCAGCCAATTCATGGCGAGGTCTTGATGATGGATACTTCCAAGATTTGCGGCGTGTGCCCGACGTCCCTGTTCTCAACCAGGGCCCGAGACTCGGGAAGAGTCCTGGAGTGCGACCGCTGGCTGCTGCGCACGCTCTTCAAGGTGATTGGTTCCCCTGCCATCAGGGCGGCCCTTTGGGACGGCAGGGACATGCTTATCGGGAGTGCGGCCGCCAACACTGCGTCGAGGCTGGTCATCCACAACCGCCGGGCACTGGTGAGGCTGGTCATCAACCCGCTTTTGTACTTCGGCGACGACTACAGCGCCGGCAACATCGAGATAGAGGGGGGGCTGGTACCGTTCCTGGAAACGGTCAACCGGGCCATGGAAAGACCCGGTGAGGTCCGGCGGCGCTCCAGGCAGGTCCCAAACTGGCACCGCGAAACCTTCAACACCCCCGTCGAGTCCCGCAAGAACATCCACCATCACTACGACCTGGGAAACGACTTCTACCGCCTGTGGCTGGACCGGGAGATGCTCTACACCTGCGCCTACTACCCCACCCCCGGCCTCACCTTGGAAGAGGCCCAACTTGCCAAGATGGAACTGGTCTGCCGCAAGCTCCGCCTCAAGGGGGGAGAACGGGTCATCGAGGCGGGGTGCGGTTGGGGCGGCCTGGCGCGCTACATGGCCAAGAAGTACGGAGCCAACGTCAGGGCATTCAACATTTCGAAGGAGCAGGTGGCCTTCGCCCGGCAACGTGCCAAAGAGGAAGGGATCGAAGGGGTCGAGTATGTGGAGGACGATTACCGCAACATCACCGGGGAGTGCGATGCCTTCGTCTCGGTCGGGATGCTGGAGCACGTGGGGCCCAACAACTACCGCAGGCTCGGAGAGGTAATCGACCGCACCCTCTCCGGCAAGGGCTTAGGCCTCATCCACAGCATCGGCCAGGACTTCGCCGAGCCGATGACCGACTGGATCGACAAGAGGATCTTTCCGGGAGGCTATCCTCCCACCATCAGGGAGATGATGGAGATCTTCGAGCCTTACTCCTTCACCATCCTGGACGTGGAAAATCTCCGCCTGCACTACGCCCGGACCCTGGAGCACTGGCTGGAGCGCTACGAGCAAAACGCGGACAAGGTGGCGCAGATGTTCGATGACAGCTTCGTCAGGGCCTGGCGTCTCTACCTCTGCGGCTCCACCGCCGGTTTCACCACCGGGTCGCTGCAACTTTTCCAGGTCGTTTTCTCGCGCCGCGGCAACAACGACGTTCCCTGGACCCGTGACCATATGCATAGCGGAGATGTTCATGGAAAGATGTGACGTAGCCATAATCGGTGCGGGGCCGGCGGGCTCCACCTGCGCCCGGCTCCTTTCCGAAAGAGGCTTGTCGGTGCTCCTTCTGGACCGGGACCAGTTCCCCCGGGAGAAACCTTGCGCCGGCTGGCTCACCCCTGAAGTATTCAAGACCCTCAGCATCGATCCGCAGGAGTACCGCAAGGAGCACCTGCTCCAGAACATCCGGGAATTCAGGACCGGCGTCATGTATGGCGGCGAAGTCATCACCAACTACGCCAGGACTGTGAGCTACGGCATCAGGAGATCGGAGTTCGACCACTACCTGCTGCTGGCGAGCAAGACGCCGCACCTGCTGGGAGAGCCGGCTGCGGAGCTGGAACGGCAGGGGGACGGCTGGCTGGTGAACGGGAAGATCAAGGCCAGGATGCTGATCGGGGCGGGGGGGCACCGCTGTCCGGTAGCGCGGGCTCTCGGCGCCGCTCCGGGGAGCGAGACGGCCATCGCGGCAGTGGTGGCCGAAGTCGAGATGGGGAAGGAGCAGTCCGCCGGGTGCGGGCTTCCCGCCGGCTGCGTCGCGCTCTACTTCACCGGCGACCTCGAGGGATACGGCTGGCTCTTTCGCAAGGGGAACTTCCTCAACGTGGGGCTCGGTTCGCTGACCACGAAGGATCTCAGGCGGGAGGCGGAAAAGTTCTGCCGCCACCTGAGGGCGCGGGGCGATCTGCCGGAAGATGTGACCGACCATTTGAAGGGGCACGCCTACCTCCCCTACCGCGGCAGAGGGGGACGCAGCATGGTCGCTGACCGGACGCTGCTGATAGGAGACGCGGCAGGCCTCTCGGTCCCCGAGAGTGGCGAAGGGATCCTCCCTGCGGTGGAAAGCGCCATCCTTGCCGCCCGAACGGTCCTGGAGTCCTCGGGTGATTACCGGCGGGAAAGGCTGCAGCCCTACGCCGCCGCAGTCGCCGCCCGCTTCGGCGTTGGCAGCTCGCTTTCGTTCCCCCCAGTCCTTAAGGGGCTCGCAGGGTCGGTGATCCTGTCGAACCCCTGGCTGACCCGCCACCTGATCCTGGACCGCTGGTTCCTGCACAGGCACAAGCCGGCGCTCGATCCGGGAAAGCTTTTGCCGACAGATCTTAAATCGATGCCGTCTCATGGCGAGGCGGCCACCGCCGAGGCTTCTTAGCGTCCAGGAAGAGCGGCAGGGTTAGCGGGGTCATCACACCGGAGAGCCAGAGATGGAAGAGAGCCCCAAGAGCATGTCCGGAAAGGTTTGCGTCATTACCGGGGCGACTTCCGGGATAGGCGCCGCCACCGCTTTATGCCTGGCAGGCCAGGGAGCAACCATAGTCGGAGTGGGGCGAAACGCCGCGAAGAGTTCGGCCATCCTGGACCAGTTGACCGTGGTGAGCGGGGAGTGCCGGCACGAGTTCTTCCTCGCCGATCTCTCGGTACAAGCCGACGTGCGCCGACTGGCCGGGCAACTCAAGGACAAGTACCGGCGCCTCGACGTGCTGATCAACAACGCCGGCGCCAGGTTCTCCTCCCGTCTCCTCTCGGCTGAGGGGCTGGAGATGTCCTTCGCGCTGAACCACCTGGGGCCTTTCCTGCTGACCAACCTCCTGCTGGAAGAGCTGCAAACGAGCGGGCGAGGCCGCATCATCAACGTATCCTCCGGCGCGCACCGGCGCTGCCACGGGATCCCCTTCGAGGACCTGCAAGGCGAGAGGAGCTTCAGCGGCAGGGAGGCCTATGCCCGGTCTAAGCTGGCCAACCTCCTCTTCACCTACGAGCTCGACCGGCGGACCAGGGGCAGCGGCGTCACCGTGAATGCTGCCGATCCCGGCAACGTCATCAGCGGTTTTTCCCGCAACAACGGCTTCTTCAGCTGGGCCAGACATATCATGGCGTCGCTGAAAAGCGGCGGGCTGGTGGGGCCGATGGAGGGAGCACGGACCAGCGTGTACCTGGCGTCCTCACCCGAGGTCGAGGGGGTAAGCGGCAAGTATTTCCGCGGGGAGGAAGCAGTGGCGTCGTCAGAGCCTTCCTACGACACGGATGCAGCGTCCCGGCTCTGGGAGATCAGCATTCAGCTGGTCGTCCTGGGGGTGCATTGTGATAAGGAGCGGCCTGTCTAATCGGGGGATGAGATGAAAAAGATGGCCGGCATCACCGTTACCGCATCGGCGCTCTTGCTGGTGACGTCCGCAATCGTTCTGGCCGACGGCACATATTACCCGTACCAGAGCTACGACGAATATTACAGGACGCACTCGGTGGGCCCTCCACCCGGAGAGAAGCCTCCGCAGCCGCCCCCTCCCCCACCGTCTGTAAAACCACCGCCACCCAGGCCCGAGCAGCCGATCATGATCACCGAGCCGCCGGAGTTTCTCTTTCCTCCGGGGCTGGGGTTCGGCGTAGCAGTCGGGGTCCCCTACGACATGTTCTACATCGCCAAAGGGTTCTACCTCTTCAGCGGCGGCAACTGGTACCAGGCCCACGCCTACAACGGCCCCTGGATGCCGATCACGGCAGGCGGGCTTCCTCCCGAACTCCGCAGGCAGCAGCTCTCGAAGATCCACGAGCTGAGAAACAAGGAGTTCGTCAGCTACTGGAAGGACCGGAAGCACTATAAGGGGAAGGTCTATCGCCCCGGCAGCGAGTACCGGCTACCTACCAAGAGCGAGGAGAGAGAAAGGGGGAAAGCAAACGGAAACGGGAAAGGCAAAGGGAAGAAACGGAACAATAACCAAGGACGTTAGGCCAGAGATCCCCTCCCCCCGGAGGGGATCTCTGCGTAATAGCCACGGATGACCTCCGGGGGGAGGGGCGTTGGCTCTCGTCGGCGGGGGCGGGGTTGGAAAGCTGCAGCGGGAACAGTGGTGTTTTATGTGACGATGTTGCCGCCGCAGGTAAAGCCCGCCCCGACGGTGCAGGCATAGCAGTGATCCCCGACCGGTATAGGGGTCCCGGGCGCGGGGAGTTCAACCAGATCCGAGACGCTCGTCGCCTTGCCGCCATGGGGGAGCCCGACCGCGAGGTTGAAGTCGCAATCGTGCAGCTGACCTCGCCAATCCACCGAGAGCTGGGTGCGGCACATCACCCCCGCGACCGTGCACGGGTTGAAACCCTCGGCCAGCCTGGCGAGATAGGCTTCGAGATTGCCGGAGCGATCGAGGAAGCTCCGGAACCTTCCCAGCGGAACATTGGCGAAGGTATAGACAGAGTTGAAGGTGATGCCGTGTTTCCGCAGCAGGTCCGCCCGGAACTTCTTCTCCGCCTGTTTCTGAGCGGCAGGGAGGAAGGCCCCCGCCGGGTTCGAGACCAGGTTCAGTTCCAGAGAACTCCCCTCCACCCCGTACCCCAGCCCGTTAAGCTTTTCAAGGACCGCGATGCTCTTCTCCCATACCCCGCAGCCCCTCTGCGCCTCGGTCTGCGAGGCATTGGTGGCGGGTAGAGAAGCCGTCACCACTACCTTCAGGTCCCGGTACAACTGGCAGAGTTCCGTCCCCCTTTGGTCAGCGAGCGCGACGAGGTTGCTGCGCACGATCATTCTCGGCGTCAGAGCGGCCAGCGAAGAGACGAGGTACTCGATCCCCGGGACCAGTTCCGGCGAGCCGCCGGTGACGTCGATGCTGGAGAAGCTGAAGCGCCGGGCACAGTCAATCACCGCATCCATGGTGCCGCGCTCCATCATTTCCTTCCTGTCGGGGCCGGCCTCGAGGTGGCAGTGCCCGCAGGAAAGCTCGCAGGAAAGCCCCACGTTGACCTGCAGCGAGGTGGTCGACTCCCTGTTCAGCTGCAATCCGTGCTGCGCGAGAATCTTGTCGAAGGGCTCGATGGAGCGCCCTCCCTTTTCCATATCGTTCATCAACGTCCCCGTCCTGCCTAAAGCGAAAGTTTCTCGGCGATCTTGCGCATCTGCACCCCGTGAACCAGGGAAGCACCGCCCCGGATGGCATTGACCACGTGGAGAGCTTCGGTCATTTCCGCGAGATTCGATCCCTTGTCGAGGCAGGCGCGGGTGTAGGCGTCGATGCAGTAGGGGCACTGTACCGCGTGCGCCACAGCCAGGGCGATCAAAGCCTTCTCGCGCTCGGTCAGTTCCCCCTCGGCGAAAACCGCTCCGTAGTAATCAAAGAACTTCCCGGCCAGTTCGGGGGCGTCCTTGCCGATCTCGGCGAATTTTCCCAAATCCTTGGGATCGTAATACGTTTCCATCTAGGTCTCCTGTCTCGGGATTGGCATCGGCAGCGGGGGAGAGCATGTCGCCATGCCAGAGGCCGCTGCCTCTTCTTTCACAACTTCATGGAAAATGCGTG
>NZ_JBXKJL010000013.1:0-9533 GCF_056994735.1 Geomonas sp. | reverse complement strand
GAGACGTAATCCCCGGCAGGGCGGCTGGTGGCCCGGTCGGCTTCCACGTCGCCAAGCATCCCCTCGATCAGGTCCGTCCCCTCCAGCAGGAGGTCGGCGACACCGGCGTCAACGGCCAGTCCCTCGTCCCTGACCCGGATCATCAGGTCTTCCATGCTGTGCGCGACCTCGACCACCTCGCCGTAATCCATGGAAGCTGCCATCCCCTTGAGGGAATGGGCCCCCCGGAAGACGGCATCGATGGCGGCGCGGTCGGAGGGAGACTCCTCCAGCGCCACCACCGTCTGGCTGATGGACTTGACGTACTCCCTGGCCTCGGTGAGGAAGAGGTTTTTGTACTGCGACATATCCATGCGTTAGCCTTGGGCCACTTCCTTGAGCACCCGGGCCACCAGCTCGGGATTGAAGGGTTTGACGATGAAGGCCTTGGCGCCGGCGTCGGCCGCAGCGGTGGTCAGTGATTCCTGGCCCATGGCGCTGCACATCACCACCCGAGCCGCCGGATCGAGGGCCATGATCTCCTTCAGTGCCTCGATCCCCGTCTTGTTGGGCATAACGATGTCCAGGGTGGTGAGGTCGGGGCGGTGCTCCCTGAACTTGCTTACCGCCTCGTCGCCGTCTGAGGCCTCCGCCGCTATCACGTAGCCCTCCTCCTCGAGTATGTCCCGGAGCATCTTTCGCATGAAGAGCGAGTCGTCCACTATCATGACCGTCGTGGCCATTCTGATACCTCCCTCGATGTGTGAATCTATCCCTGCAGCCCCTGTTCCAGGGCAAAAACAAGCTTGTCCAGCTGGAGCAGGGCGAAGGTCCCCTGTTCGGTTTCAAGGAGCGAGGAGACCAGCGGGCCCTCTCCCGGCCGCTCCTCGATGATGGCGTCCCGCGGGATGATAGACCTGACGCCGTCGACCAGCAGGGCCAGGTGGGCCGCTTTGGTATCCAGCACCAGCACCTGCCCGCCCGCTCCGGTGGTGTTCTTCAGGTAGAGGGCCAGATCCACCAGCGCGGTCAGGGTGCCGTGGTAGTTCAGCAGCCCCACGAAGTGGTGCGGCGCCCTGGGGAGGGGGAAGCTCGGCTGGGGCTCCATCACCTCTGAAATCTCGTGCAGGTTGAAGGCCAGCCGCTCCCCGGCCGCGCTGAATAGCAGGAAGCGCTCCTCCATCACGGCTTCTCTTCCGACGCCACCTGGAACCTTTCCACCGAGAGGAGGAGTTCCTCCGCCAGCCTGGTCAGCTCCTGGGTCTGGAAGACCATCTCCTGCATGGCGGCCGACTGCTCCTCGGTGGCCGCCGAGACCTCCTGGGTCGAGGCGGCGTTGTCCTCTGCCACCTTGGCGATGTCATCGACCATGGCCACCATCTTGCCGGCCCCGTCGGTCTGCATCTGCGAGAGATCGGCGATGCTGTTGGCCTTTCTCTCGGTCTCAATGACGGTGGCCAGGATCTGTTTGAACGACTCCGCGGTGGTGTCGATATTCTTCTTGCCGGCCACGATGTTGCGGGAACTCTCGGTGATGGTCTCCTGCAGCTTGTGACTTTCCACCTTGACCAGGTCGATCATGTCCAGGATCTCGGTGGCCGACTTGGCGCTGCCGTCGGCGAGCTTCCTCACCTCCTCGGCCACCACGCCGAAGCCCTTGCCGTACTCGCCCGCCCGCACCGCCTCGATGGAGGCATTCAGGGCCAGGAGGTTGGTCTGGCGGGCCATCTCCACGATAAAGTCGGCGATCTTTCCCACCTGCTGCAGCTTGGAGTTCAGGTCCATGAACTGCATGCTGATCAGTTCCACGCTGTCGAAGAAGCTCTTCATCCTCTCCAGCGAGTCGTTGGCCAGCTCGTCGCCGCGCTGGGCGGTGAAGCTCGTTTCCCTGGCAGCCTTGGCCGTCTCCTTGGCCCTGCGGGCCACCAGGTCGACCGAGATCGCCATCTCATGGATCACCTTCGAACTCTTGGCCACCATCTCCGCCTGGTTCTCGGCCCCGCGGGAGATCTGCTCGATGGCCTGGGCCACCTCCTCGGTGGAGGAGTTGATTTCCAGGGCGGTCGAGGAGAGGGTGCGGGAAGATTCCGAGACCTGCTGCGAGGTTCCCCTGATCTGGCGCACCAGCGTTCTCAGGCTCTCCACCATGGTGTTGATGGAGACGGCCATCTCGTGGGTCTCGTCGGGAAAGCGCGTCTGCGGGATGGCGAGATCCCCGGAGAGGTCGCCCTGGCTGATGGCTTCGGTCGCCCCGCGCAGCAGCGAGATGTTCTTGGTGAAACTCTTGGAAAAGAAGGAGCCCAGGATCAGCCCTATGGTGAGGGCTACCACGTAGGAGAGGAGCTGGGTGATCTCGGGGGAGTAGCCGAGCACCTTGACCAGCGCGGGGACGAAGGCGACGCTCGCCACCACGGCCAGAAACCCGAGGATGAACTTGTAGCCGATCTGGATGAACATGGGTGATGCTCCTTTTCTGGTGATGCTGAGACCAAACTATATGACCCGGTAGATCCTCTCCACCGGACAAACTGTCTTGAAACGCTTGCGGGCGGAGGCGAAAAGCGTCTCCGATTTTCCCAGGACCAGGTAGCCGCCGCTCCCCAGTGCGTCGGCGAAACCGTTGAGGATTTCCTCCTGCCTCCCCCGCTCGAAGTAGATCAGCACGTTGCGGCAAAGAATCAGCTCGCTCGGCGGGCAGCTTCCCGGGTCGTTCACGTCCGAGTGGGTGAAGGTGACCAGGGAACGGACCTCCTCCCGCAGGCGGTAATGGGCCCCCTCCGGGTAGAACCAGCGCGACAGATGCTCCGGGGAGAGTTCGGCCAGCCGGTCGGGGTGGTACACGCCCTTCTCGGCGGCCGCCAGTATGCCGTGGTCGACATCGGTGCCGAGGATGGAGATCCGCCCGAGGTCGAGTTCCTCGCTGAAGTGCTTCCGTGCGATGATGGCCAGGGTATAGGGCTCCTCGCCGGCGGCACAGCCTACGCTGGTGATCCTGACCGGGTCGTCGGGCCTGGTGGCGAGGAGTTCGGGGATTACCTCCCCGGAGAGCTTGTCGAAGGTCGAGGGATTCCTGAAGAAGTGGGAGACGTGGATGGTGAGGACCCGCAACAGATGTTCCTGCTCCTGCGGGCTTTCGCTCAGCAGCGCGCCGTAGGCCTCGGACGAAGGTGAGTCGGTGGCCCGCACGCGGAGGTTGATGCGCCGTCTGACGCACTGGTCCTTGTACCCCTCCAGGCTGAATCCGGAGCGGGCCTTCAGGACGCGTCGAATGATCTCAAAGGTTTCCGGCGAAATTTCCGCCTCAGCCGCTTGCCGCAGGTCGTTCAGCATGCGTTGCCGGTGCTGCCGGGTGCCGTGGCGATCCGCCTTGCACCTCTTGGAATCAGGGACATCTGAAACCTCTGCGGAATGAATAATGAGAACGGTGGCTTGGTGAACTGGATAACATAATCGCGCGTTAAAAGTCAATCCAACATACGCCAATGAGAGAGGCGGCCTTCCAGCCGCGATAGCCCCTTCTCCACCTTCCCTCTCGTCGGTAACTGGAGATAAAAAAAGCCCCGCCTTGACCGGACGGGGCTTTTTGATTATTTCGAGGAGGCGAGGTATTGGCCGATCTTGTCGGTCAGCGTGCCGTAGATCCTCCGGCACTCCGCCTCGTCGCGCTCCAGGAGCGTGACCCTGAAGCCCAGGAGGCTGGTGTTGAAGGAGGAGAGGGGGACCACGCAGATCCCGGTGTGGGCCAGGACGTAGTATACGAAGCGTTTGTCCGCCGCCACACCCGGGGCATTGACGATCCCCTCCACCAGTTCCCGCACTTCGGCGTTCTCGATGGGGAGGCTCTGGGTGTTGTTCAGTACCCCGTCCCTGAAGGAGACGGCCATGTAGAAGGCGCCGTTGGTCCGGTTGACCGCCAGGGCGGGGACCTGCCTCAGTGCCTCGTAGGTGATGTTGCTCATCCGCTCGTAGCGGGAGATCCGCTCCTGCAGGTAGAGGTCGTAGTTGGGGTGCTTCATGATGGCCGGCAGGCAGCGCTGCGGCAGCGTGGTCGAGCAGACCTCGTTCATCTTGGAGGAGAGGATGGAGTTGGTGAACTTCTTGAAGCGCGCGTCGCGCTCGCCGTTGTACACCTCGATCCAGCCGCAGCGGGAGCCGGGCCACGGGAGCTCCTTGGAGATGCCCTTCATGGCGATGGCCGGGACGTCGCCGATCACGTCGGAGATGGGGACGGTGACCTGGCCGTTGTAGACGATGTTGCTGTAGACCTCGTCGGCGATGATGAAGAGGTCGTACTGCTTGGCGATGGCCACGATCCTCTTCAGCACCTCCGGCGGATAGACCATGCCGGTCGGATTGTCGGGGTTTATGATCATGATCCCGGAGATCTGGGGGTTGTACTTTACGTGGTTCTCCAGGTCTTCCATGTCCGGGAACCAGTTGTCCTCGGGCTTCAGCCGGTAGCAGACGGGGCTCGCGTTGGCGTGGGAGGCCTCGCCGATGGAGTGGGTGGTGTAGGTGGGGGAGGGCATCAGCACCCGGCTCTCCGGCCTAAGGTTCCCGTAGACCTTGGCGATGGCGTCACCGAGGCCGTTGAAGAAGATGATGTCGTCGGGGGTTATCTGGGCGCCCCCCCTCTTGTTGGTGATTTCGCAGAGGAACTCGCGGGTCTCCAGCACGCCGCGGGTCGGGCAGTAGGCGTAGCTGTCGTCGTGCATCGCCTCGCTGGCCACGATCTCCTTCATCCAGGTGGGGATGACCTCGCCCTTCACGATGGGGTCCCCGATGTTTTCCCAGTTGATCTTCACGCCGAAGCGCTGCACCTTCTCGGCCACCGTGACAATATTCCTGATCTCGTAGGTAAGTTCTCCCGCGCCGGGAGCGACAATCTCGTTGCGCATCTCTTTCCCCCTGAAAAGGATTCAGCGTTAATGATACAAAAAGGCCGCAGGTGTCCCCCACGGCCTTCAGTAGAAAATTCTAGTTTTCCCAATAAGCAGTGGCGGCTCCGTTAAGGTCTGGCCGCCGCTGCCGCTAGGTGGACGCTGCCACCGGATGTAACGCTGTTAACATGCATGGTAAAGTCGAATAACACGGAGGGGGTTGATTGTCAACGGTTTTCTCTTCGCTGCGGGGGCTGCAGGGATATGGTCAGGCGTCCGTCGCCGTCGCGCCACCTGAACCACCCGGAAGGCGCCTCCAAGAGGACCCAGTCCCCCTCGGAGCGTACCACGGTCAGGCGCTGGTCCCGGCTCACGGTACCCCTCTCCGACCCACGTCCCCCCGGCTCGCTCCTCAGCGCATAAAGGACCTTCCGCATCCCCGGGAGCACCCAGAGCTCGCGCCCCGGGAGGAACTCCTCCCATACCTCGTAGTCCCAGTAACGGGAGAGCTCTACCCAGCCTTCCCGGCCCCCCTCGTCGTATGCAATGAGCGCCCATCCTCCCTTGCGGGCGGCAACCGATACCACAGGTTCCCGCGGTGTCCCCGCAAGGCGCGGCAGCGAGGAGGCATCGATCTCCGCGAGCCTCTCGACCCCCGGCTCGCCGTAAAGGACCAAGGTAAGCAGCCCCTCCCCCCCTCGCGGCCTGGGCTCCAGCACCCCGACCCCTGCGTAGGGCCGATGCGGCGGCAAGGCACCCTGGACTGCGGAAACTCCCAGCACGAGGAGGAGCGAGCTCAGAAGGAACAGGCGGCGCATCTAGCTGAAAAGAGCTGACAGGCGCTCCAGGAGATGGGGAGCCTCCGGCGAACCCTCCTCCGGGGCGAAGGGTGCCTTCTCTCTGGCCGCCAGCGGCAGGTACGGGCCGGCCTTCGCCTCCAGGAAGATGGTGCCGCTTTCCAGGGCGATCGCGGTGTGGTACTCCCCCCGCGGTATGTCCACCGCCACGCTCTCGCCAAGGCTCAGCACGACGCGGCCGGTGACGCTCCCGGCCTCGTCAAAGCTCACGATCCCGAGCCTTCCCCTGACGATGACCACGGTCTCGTCCTTCTCGGGAGCGAGGTGGCGGTGGGGGCGGATGTAGGAGCCGGGCTCGATGGCGTTGAAGAACCTGTGACAGGCGCTCTGGTCGCAGGGGTGCAGGTTGTGGTTCTTCCTGAGCCTCGGCGACTGCCGTGCCTCCTCCGACATCCGGTCCAGCGCCCTTGCGTCCACCGTCCTCATCCGTCTAGATCTCCACCAGGGCGAACTCGTTGCCGTCGGGGTCTGCCACCACCGCCATCTTCCCCCAAGGCGTCTGCTCCAGCGGTTCGGTGAACCTCGCCCCTTTCTCAGTCAGCAGCGCGCAGACCTGGTCGAGTCCCTTCACGCTGAAGGTGATGCCGGTGTGGCGCCCTACCAGCTTCTGGGCCGCATCGTGCATGGCCAGCGAGACCCCGAGGCTCGTACCCTGCCCCGGGAGAAACTCCATCATGTACTCGGTCTCCCCCCCCGGCTCGAGTCCCAGCCAGTCGCGGTAAAAGGCCCTGGCTGCGGCCATGTCACGGACAAATACAACTACGTTCTTAATTTTTTCTACCATAAAAACCGCCTTCGGTGGTATGTTGTGACAGCGTTCTAATACATATCAGAGTGAACCTGCGCTGGCAAGGGTATTCGTCCCTTGGCCGGTTGAGGATGTCTGTGTAAAGGGGGGCTCAGTGGACAAGGGATTTATGCCGCGGGAGGTTTATGTCGCCTCCTCCTTCATGGCGCCGGTTGGCCGCTACAATGGTAAGGAAAGGGAGGCGCTGAGCTTCCTGGAGATGGCGGAGAAGGCGGGGGAGGTCTTCGCCCACAGCCGCCTCAGGCGCGCCGACGTCGACGCCGTCGTGGTCGGCTGCCAGAATCCCGTCGCCTTCTCCGGCGTCGACAACACCGCGGCCAAGGTCGCGGGGGTCCTCGGCATCTCCGGTGCCAAATCGGTCCTGATCGACACCGCCTCCTCCTCCGGGGCCTCGGCGCTCGAATACGCCTACCTGCAGATCGCCTCCGGGCGCTGCGACCATGTGCTGGCCATCGGCATCCAGAAGATGAGCGACGTCCCTACGGCCCAGGCCACCAGGATCGTCGCCGGGGTCATCGACCGCGACGAGGCGGAGTTCGGCCTCACCATGCCGGCCTGCGGGGCACTGGTGGCGCGCTCGCTGATCGAGAGGCTGAAGCTCTCCACCGACGAGTGGACAGCCTTCTCGGCCCTCCTGACCCAGAGGGCGCACCGCTTCGCCGGCGCCAACCCCGACGCCCACCTCAACTTCGAGATCCCCCTCGAGGAGTACTACCGCCAGATCCAGAACGGGAAGAACTACCGCTACTGGTGGCCGCTGCGCTACCACGACTTCTGCCCCATGTCGGACGGGGTGGCGGCGGTCCTGCTGAGCGCGGCGCCCCACGAGGTCATCGTCTCCGGCGTAGGTAGCGCCACCGACATCCCGACCATCGCCGACCGCCCCTATTTCCACAGCTTCCCCGCCACGGTGCGGGCGGCGGCGGAAGCCTACTCGATGGCCGGCATCAGGAAGATCACCGACTACGCCGGAAAGATCCACGTCAACATGCACGACCCGTTCAACGGCTTCGGTCCCATCAACATGGTCGACCTCGGCTTCGTGCACCGGCGGCGCCTGGTGGAGGGCCTTTTGAACGACGAGCTGACCGGGGAGCGCGGGGCCTTCCCGACCAACATCACCGGCGGTCTGAAGGGGCGCGGCCACCCCCTGGGCGCCACCGGAATGATCCAGATCGTGGAGAACCACCGCCTGATCACCGGGGGGCGCTTCCAGATGGGGCTCGCCCACTCGATCGGGGGGCCGATCAACAACAACGTGGTGACGCTCCTGGAGCGGACCAGCCACTACCGCAGCCGTGACAGAAACCACGTCTCGCCCTGGGGGCTCCCGCCCCTTGGGCGCATGAAGCCCAAGCAGGTGAACGTCTCAGAGCTCCTGGCGGGGGAGGGGGACGTGGAAGGGCGCTTCGTCGCCGCCACCACCCGCTACCATTTCAGAACCGGCGAGCCCGAGGGGATTGTGATCATCGTCTCCTGCCTGGTCCATGGCGTCCGCTACCCCTTCCTCTTCGGCATCGGGGGAGAGCACTACCGGCAGATCATCGAGCTTCGCCCCGGCGATCCGGTGCATCTGGAGCGCGCCGGAGAAGAGATCCTGGTCAACCGGATTCCGGTGAAGAGGTTCTACCGCAAAACCGTCGATGGCGTGGTGGAACTGGCAGGGGCGGGGTGGAAGAAGCTGACCGGCAACGGCTGAGCCTTTGATGCACGGGGTGATGGGCGTATAGTAGCGCCGATTTTGCAAGAGGATGTTCCAGTTGTCGTACGCCTTCGTGAAAAAATTGACGGTCATCGCGCTCCCCGCGGCACTGCTGGTGGCGACCTTTGCCGTGCTGCAAAAGGTGCAGCTCCTCTCGGCGCCCCAGAGGGAACTGGCCCTCTTCGCTCCCTACCTGGTCCTTTCCGTCGGCCTGGTGCTGAGCCTGGCCTTCAACCGGGGGCGGGTCTTCCTGACCCTGCTGATGATCGGCTTCTTTTACCTCTTCCTCCGCAGCCATCCCCTCCCCTCCACGGAGTACCTGCCGCGCGCCGTATATCTCTGCTCTTCGGTGATGATCCCGGCGAACCTCTGTCTCTTCTGCTTCATGCGGGAGCGGGGGATCTTTACCCATGCGGGGAGGCTTCGCCTCGGGTTCGTCGCCGCCCAGGCCACCGTCTTGTTCTGGATCTCCCGTTTCCCCCTGGACTACGGGAAGATTCCCGCGCTCCTCGCCCGGCCGCTTTTGAGAAGCCCCATGCTCGACCGTTTCACCATCCCGCAGACGGGGCTCCTCTTCTTTCTCTGCTGCGGGTTGCTGATCGGGATCCGGGTCCTGAAGAGACGCTATGCCATTGACGCGGCGCTCCTCGGCACCCTGGCGGCGCTGGCCGTCACCATGGACAGGGTCGGTGCCGACTACGTCCCGCCCCTCTTCGTTGCCACAGCCGTGCTGCTGCTCATAATCGGGGTGCTGCAGGATTCTCACACCATGGCCTTTTGCGACGATCTCACCGGGCTTCCCTCCCGCAGGGCCCTGAACGAACAGGTCATGGGGCTGGGGAGGCGCTACGTGGTGGCCATGCTGGATGTCGATCACTTCAAGCGCTTCAACGACACCTACGGCCATGACGTCGGCGACCAGGTGCTGAAGATGGTGGGCTCCAAGATCGCGGCGGTGAAGGGCGGGGGGAAACCGTTCCGCTACGGCGGCGAGGAGTTCACGGTGATCTTTCCGCGCAAGGATCTCAAGGAGGTCACCCCTCATCTGGAAGAACTGCGCCAGGCGATCGGCGGCTACCAGCTCTGGATCAGAAGCGGGGATCGGCCCAAAGAGGCGGAGGTGGGGAAGAGCAAGCGCTCCGGCGGCACGGGGAGCGGGAAGTCGGTCTCGGTCACCGTCAGCATCGGCGTCGCCGCCTCGGGAGAACAGCTTCGCACCCCCGGCGAGGTCATCAAGGCCGCCGACAAGGCTCTTTACCGGGCCAAGCAGCGGGGGCGCAACCAGATCGCCGGCTGAAAATGGTGAA
>NZ_JBXKJL010000012.1:0-2578 GCF_056994735.1 Geomonas sp. | reverse complement strand
TTACGCCATTCGTGCAGGTCGGAACTTACCCGACAAGGAATTTCGCTACCTTAGGACCGTTATAGTTACGGCCGCCGTTTACCGGGGCTTCGATCAAGAGCTCGCACCCCATCACTTAACCTTCCGGCACCGGGCAGGCGTCACACCCTATACGTCGACTCGTCGTCTTGGCAGAGTGCTGTGTTTTTGTTAAACAGTCGCAGCCACCATTTCTCTGCGGCCCCTCTCGGCTCCAGCTGTACGCTCTCACCTACCAGGGGCGCACCTTATCCCGAAGTTACGGTGCTAATTTGCCGAGTTCCTTCTCCCGAGTTCTCTCAAGCGCCTCAGAATCTTCATCCTGCCCACCTGTGTCGGTTTGCGGTACGGTCAACCAACGACTGAAGCTTAGGGGCTTTTCCTGGAAGCCGGGCCTCGCGCACTTCGGAGCGGCAAGCCGCTCCTCGTCATCACGCCTCGGCTAAGACCCCCGGATTTGCCTAAGGGCCACGCCTACACGCTTCAACCGGGACGTCCAACACCCGGCCGCGCTAGCCTTCTCCGTCCCCCCATCGCATCGCTGGTCGGTGCGGGAATATTGACCCGCTTCCCATCGGCTACGACTCTCGTCCTCACCTTAGGGGCCGACTCACCCTGCGCCGATGAACGTGGCGCAGGAAACCTTGGGCTTTCGGCGAGCGGGCCTTTCACCCGCTTTATCGCTACTCATGTCAGCATTCGCTCTTCCGATACCTCCAGCATGCCTCACGGCACACCTTCAACGGCCTACGGAACGCTCTCCTACCATCCGTACGTTCCTTTTAGCGCACTGCCCAAGGTTGGCGCCCGCCGCCGTCACGCGGCGACGCGCCAAACCTTCCATTGAGGCGAACGGACCTGCCGCCACCCTCAATGCCCTAAAAGGAACGTACGAATCCCTAGCTTCGGTGCACGGTTTGAGCCCCGTTACATCTTCCGCGCAGGACGACTCGACCAGTGAGCTATTACGCTTTCTTTGAATGATGGCTGCTTCTAAGCCAACATCCTGGCTGTCTGTGCCTTCCCACCTCGTTTCCCACTTAACCGTGCTTGGGGACCTTAGCTGAGGGTCTGGGTTGTTTCCCTCTCGACGACGAACGTTAGCACCCGCCGTCTGTCTCCCGGGCTGCCACTCTGCGGTATTCGGAGTTTGCTATGGCGCGGTAAGTCACAATGACCCCCGCCACCATGACAGTGCTCTACCCCCGCAGGTGATACCCGAGGCACTACCTCAATAGTTTTCGGAGAGAACCAGCTATTTCCGGATTTGATTAGCCTTTCACCCCTACCCACCGCTCATCCCCTACCTTTTCAACGGTAGTGGGTTCGGCCCTCCACGAGGTGTTACCCCCGCTTCAGCCTGGCCATGGGTAGATCATCCGGTTTCGGGTCTACGCCCACCAACTATGCGCCCTGTTCGGACTCGCTTTCGCTGCGCCTCCCCTATTCGGTTAAGCTCGCTGGTGAACGTAAGTCGCTGACCCATTATACAAAAGGTACGCCGTCACCCCTGCTTCCTTGGCCCTCCGCGGCATCACCGCGCAGGATCTCTTGGTCTTGGTCGTTCTTTTGACTCGCGCGCGACGCGCGCTCGTCGAAAGAACCCGAAGGCCAACGAAGCAGGGGCTCCGACTGTTTGTATGCATGCGGTTTCAGGATCTATTGCACTCCCCTCCCGGGGTTCTTTTCGCCTTTCCCTCACGGTACTGGTTCACTATCGGTCGATCACGAGTATTTAGCCTTGGAGGATGGTCCCCCCATCTTCAGACAGGATTTCACGTGTCCCGCCCTACTTGTCTCGCGCCTGGTTCCACACTGTTCTCTTCGGTTACGGGGCTGTCACCCACTACGGCCGCCCTTTCCAGAGCGTTCTCCTGAGATCAGTGCTAAATCGCGATGGCTGGTCCCATTTCGCTCGCCACTACTCTGGGAATCTCGGTTGATTTCTGTTCCTCCGGCTACTGAGATGTTTCAGTTCACCGGGTTCGCTCCAACTGTCCTATGAATTCAGACAGCGGTGACCCACCGTTAAGCGTCCTTCGGCTCCAAGCTCGCTTGTTCTCGGAGGGCTTTGAACGCGCGCTCGCAAACTCGCTCGCGCGCGTGAAAGCCGCTTAACGGTGGGCCGGGTTTCCCCATTCGGACATCTGCGGATCATTGCTCGTTTGCCAGCTCCCCGCAGCTTTTCGCAGGCTGCCACGTCCTTCTTCGCCTGTAATCGCCAAGGCATCCACCACATGCACTTTGTCGCTTGACCCTATAACCGTTCGCCCTCGACAACCCAACGAACAGCCACAAGCTCACGCGCTTCGGTTGCACCGCATCCCAAGCCCTTTTGTACGCTCGAGATGCGTCGATACAATCATCAAAACCCAGTCGATCGGCCCACGCGCTCGAATCCCAAAGGCATACCCTCACCCCCAAGAACCGCGCGCGCAGTCCAATCGCTTTACTTCTTCCACGTTGTTAAAGAACAGCCGATGCACCAACCCTAATCGGTGTCATCCTCTCCGGTCAAAAAACCAGAGCCAAATAAGCCCGCTTTGGACTTGCTTGGCTA
>NZ_JBXKJL010000011.1:0-1267 GCF_056994735.1 Geomonas sp. | reverse complement strand
CTGCGCTGTTTCGGCGGGGACATCCTGGTGGTCAACGACGGCTCGACGGACGAAACTGCCGCTGTCGCCAAAGGACTGGGAGCTCACGTCATCTCGCACCCTTTCAACCTCGGCATCGGCGGCACGGTCCAGACGGGGCTCAAGTTCGCCCGCGATTGCGGTTACGACATGGCCATCCAGTTCGACGGCGACGGCCAACACCGGGCCGACCAGATCTTCAAGATCATCGACCTTGTCAAGCGCGGCGAGGCGGACCTCGTGATCGGCTCACGCACCCTGCCGGGCGGCTACAAGATGGGGATCACGCGCTGGATCGGCTCCCGCATCTTCCACTGCCTGATCAAGGTACTGTCCGGGCACGCGATCCAGGATCCGACCTCCGGATTCCGCTGCTACGGTAAAAGAACAATCCAGGTCTTCTCCCGCTACTACACCGACGACTATCCCGAGGTCGAATCGATCGTCACCGCGGCCAGAAGCGGGCTGCGGGTGGTGGAGGTTCCCGTGCTGATGCGCGGAAGGCTTTCGGGAAACTCCTCGATAACCAGAAGAAAATCCGCCTACTACATGCTGAAGGTGACCCTTGCGCTGGTGGTGGACGCCATGCGTGGCAAGATGCTCGTGGGGGAATCCTAGCAGATGGATCTGACAAAACTTGTTTCTCTAGCGCTCGCAGCCGTGGTCTTCGGCTTCGTGATCTGGCTGGTCAGGGAGCGGCGCCTGCGGGAGAAGTACGCCCTGCTGTGGCTGTGCACCTCCGTGATGGTCGTGCTGCTGACCGTTTCGCGCAGCGTGCTGGAAAAGGTGGCCTTGAGCATCGGCATCTACTATCCGCCGTCGCTTCTCTTCCTGGTCGGGGTGCTGTTCCTCCTGCTGGTCTGTATCGGCCACTCTGTCACGCTGTCGCGGCTTTCGGAAAGCAACCACCAGCTGGCCCAGGAGGTGGCGCTGCTCAGGAAACAGCTGGAGGATGCTAAAAGGCAGTGAATGGTGAATGGTGAATGGTGAATAGAACCGTGAAAGGTGAAAGGTGAAAGGTGAAGGGTTGTAAGGTTGTTCACCCTGAGCTTGTCGAAGGGGGCAAAGTTTAAATGTAGATTTAGATCCGATTTTATCCGAGGTTAATCCCGCGCGGAATGGTTGTTGGTTTGGTTTTAGATGGGGCGTCGGGCGCCGGAGCGCTGGCGCCTTTTTGCGTTTTGCGGAGGCTTTAAGTGGCAAGAAAGGGTAGGGGCAGGGCGGTCAACAGGCGTAAGAAATCTGGCGG
>NZ_JBXKJL010000010.1:0-2127 GCF_056994735.1 Geomonas sp. | reverse complement strand
CTCGGGGCGCTTTACCCCGTTGAGGTTGGCCACCACCCGCCGGGCCTGCGCCAGCGCGTGGCCGTCGTTCATGGCGTAGTAGTCGGTCACCCCGGAGGTGCGGCAGTGGACATCGGCTCCGCCCAGGTCCTCGGCGCTCACCACCTCGCCGGTTGCCGCCTTGACCAGCGGAGGGCCGGCCAGGAAGATGGTCCCCTGTCCCCTGACGATGATGCTCTCGTCGGACATGGCGGGGACGTAGGCCCCTCCGGCCGTGCAGGAGCCCATCACCACGGCGATCTGCGGTATCCCCTTGCCGGACATGTTGGCCTGGTTGTAAAAGATGCGGCCGAAGTGGTCCCTGTCGGGGAAGACCTCGTCCTGCTGGGGGAGATTGGCCCCTCCGGAATCGACCAGGTAGAGGCAGGGGAGATGGTTGGCCTCCGCGACCTCCTGGGCCCGCAGGTGCTTCTTGACGGTCATCGGGAAGTAGGTCCCCCCCTTCACGGTGGCGTCGTTGGCGACGATCATGCACTCGCGCCCGGAGACCCGGCCGATGCCGGTGACGATCCCGGCTGAAGGGATGTCCCCTCCGTACATCCCGTAGGCTGCGAGTTGGGAGAGCTCCAGGAACGGTGCGCCCGCATCGAGGAGGTGGCGGATCCTCTCCCTGGGGAGGAGCTTTCCGCGTTCGACGTGTTTGGTGCGGGCCTTCTCGCCCCCCCCGAGCTTTACTCGCGCCACCTTCTCCCGCAGGTCGGCCACCAGGCTTGTCATGGTCTCGGCATTGCAGCGGAACTCGTCGGTGCTGGCGTTAATGGAAGTTTTCAGTACGCTCATGTCGAATGGCTCTCCTTCTTGGCATCGCCCCCCGTGTAGCCGGCGGCGCCTGCCGTTTCTCGTTTCCCCGCTCCCGAAGGGCGTCCCTTCTCTTCGGAGCCTCTTCCGGAGCGGGGTTCTTCGTCAGTGGCAGGTCTCGTTGAACAGTTCGCGTCCGATCAACATGCGGCGGATCTCGCTGGTTCCGGCCCCGATCTCGTAGAGCTTGGCGTCGCGCAGGAAGCGCCCGGTGGGATACTCGTTGGTATAGCCGTTTCCACCCAGGCACTGGATCGCCTCCAGCGCCATCCAGGTGGCCTTTTCAGCGGCATAGAGGATGGCGCCGGCGCAATCCTTGCGGCTCGTCTCACCGCGGCTGCAGGCGCCTGCCACCGTGTAGACGTAGGAGCGGGAGACGTTCAGCATGGTGTACATGTCCGCTATCTTTCCCTGCATGAGCTGGAACTGGCCGATGGACTGGCCGAACTGCTTGCGCTCGTGGACGTAAGGCACGACCACGTCCATGCACGCCTACATGATCCCCAGGGGACCGGCCGCGAGCACAGCCCGCTCGTAATCGAGCCCGCTCATCAGCACGTTCACACCCTTGCCCTCCGCTCCCAGCACGTTCTCAGCCGGGACCCGGCAGTTTTCGAAGACGAGCTCGCAGGTATCCGAGCCGCGCATCCCCAGCTTGTCCAGCTTCTGCGCCGTGGAGAAGCCCGGGAATCCCTTCTCGATGATGAAGGCGGTTATCCCCTTGGGCCCTGCCGAGGCGTCGGTCTTGGCGTAGACGACCAGGGTGTTGGCGTGCGGCCCGTTGGTGATCCACATCTTGTTGCCGTTCAAAAGGTAGTGGTCGCCCTTCTTCTCGGCGCGCAGCGACATGCTGACCACGTCCGAGCCGGCCCCGGTCTCGCTCATGGCCAGGGCTCCGACATGTTCTCCGCTGATGAGTTTCGGGAGGTACTTGCTGCGCTGGGCAAGGGTGCCGTTGCGGAAGATCTGGTTGACGCAGAGGTTCGAATGCGCCCCGTAAGCGAGGGCCACGGAGGCCGAGGCGCGGGAGAGCTCTTCCATGACCACGACATGCTCCAGGTAGCTCAGCCCGGATCCGCCGTACTCCTCGTCAACCGTAACGCCGAGGAGGCCAAGGCTCCCCATCTTGCGCCACAGGTCCATGGGGAAGTGGTTTTCCCGGTCGATCTCCGCAGCACGCGGCACGATCTCCGTCAGAGCAAATCCCCTTACCGTCTCGCGGATCAGATTCGCGGTCTCGCCCAGATTGAAGTTGAGTGAAGGATATGGTTTCATCGCATGCCCCCTTTT
>NZ_JBXKJL010000009.1:0-6600 GCF_056994735.1 Geomonas sp. | reverse complement strand
ATGACCGCGACCGAGACGAAGACCAGGTTCTTGTAGGTCTTGGGGAAGGAGGTGACGATTGATAGGAGGGTGTGGACCCCGAAGCCGCTGTAGCCGGAAACGAGCTGGATGGCGGTGGGCTCGGTAGTCTTGGGCGCCGCCCGGTTGACAGGGCCGCTGGTCGGGAAGTCGAGCAGGGTCTCGTCGAACTGGGCCATCCCCTTCCTGACCGAGAGATAGTGCCCCTTGATCACATAGCAGCAGCCGATGACGACGGAGGTGATGACCAGGGTCAGCCATCCCCCCTCCATGAACTTCTCGATGGTGGTGATCAGGAGGATGGTGGCGCAGAGGAGGAAACCGACCAGGTGGACCGAGAGATGCCGGATCCATCGCGGGTCCTCGTGGCGGCGCTGGATATAGAAGCGGGACATGCCGAGCTGCGAGAGGGAGAAGGTCAGAAAGACGTTGATCGAGTACATGACAACCAGGTGGGAAACCGAGCCCCTGGTGTAGACCAGGAGGGCGATGGCCGCAGCTCCCATGAGGACGATGCCGTTACGCATGGTGAGTCTCACCGACAGGGCGGCGAAGCGGTGCGGGAACCACGAGTCGACGGCCATGTTGGACATGACGCGCGGACCGTCCACGAAGCCGGCCTGGGCGGCCAGGAGGAGCAGGGCGCCTTCCGAGAAGATGGTGATGAAGGCGATGCTCCCGCCCATCGGCCAGTGGGCGAAGAGACTGTCGGCGAGGACGGCGTTGAGGGTCTTCCCCTCCACCGGCCTGACCCCCATCAGCGAATAGCAGAGAAAGAGCATCCCCGCCGTGAAGGCCAGCGAGGTGGCCATGTAGATCATGGTGCGTTTGCCGGTCTGTACCCGCGGCTCGCGCATGATCTGCAGCCCGTTGGAGACCGCTTCTATCCCGGTGTAGGTACCGCCGCCGAGGGAGTAGGCCCGTAGGAACAGCATCAGTATCCCGAAGATGCCGATGCTGGAGAGGTCCTGCGACAGCCCGGCATGGAAATCCCTGGTCAGCGGTTCCAGCTTGTCGGTATGGGTGAAGACGCCATCCAGCAGCAAGACGATGTGGGTGATCACGAAGACCATGAATATCGGCGCCATCACCGTGACCGATTCCTTGATCCCCCGGATGTTGAGCACGATGAGAAGGACGGCAAGCGAGCAGGCGAAAAGGAGCTTGGCGTGCTGCAGGTGCGCCGGGACATAGCTGAATAGGGCATCGGCACAGGCGGCAATGGATATGGTGATGGTCAGGACGTAGTCGACCAGGAGCGCGCTCCCGGAGACGACGCCGGCCTTCTCCCCCAGCATGTGGGTGGCCACGATGTACCCGCCGCCGCCATGGGGGAAGTGCTCGATGATCCTCGAGTAGGCATAGGAGATGATGAAGACGGTGACGGCGGTGGCGAGCCCCAGCATTATGGCGAGATAGGTGTGGGAGCCGAGGGCGCGATAGGCCTCCTCGGGGCCGTATGATGACGACGAAAGTCCGTCGGCGCCGAGCCCGACCCAGGCCAGCACCGGGATGAGCGACATCTTGTGGAACAGGTGAGGATCTTTCAGGTACTTCGGAGCGCCGAAGATCTTCCTGACGATGCGGTTGAAAAAGCTTACCTGTGCTGCGGGACGTTCCTTTTCCATTGTGGCTCCTCGGGTGTCATCGAAGGTGCGGCGACCCTCCAGCCTGCTGCACCAGCTTCGGCCCCAGTATATCCCCAGGAAGCATAAAAAAGGTGTAAAGATGCCCCTTCAGGCATCAAGAAAGTGTCAAGATGCAGTCGGCCGGGAAGCGAAGGGGACGGGAAGGGTCACCGTCACCTTCAGTCCTCCCCCCTCCCGGTTTTCCGCGTGAATTCTCCCGCCGTGCGCCTCTACGATCCCCTTGCAGATGGACAGCCCGAGACCGGTCCCACCTGCGCCTTCGGGCACCGGGATCCGGTAGAACTTGTCGAAGATCCGCTCCAGGTCGGTCGCGGGGACGCCTGGACCGCGGTCGGCAACCGCCAGGGTCGCCGTGCCGTCGGCAACCCCGGCCTCGATTTCGATAAGCCGGTCGCGCGGAGAGTACTTGAGCGCGTTGTCCAAAAGATTGACCAGCACCTGCGTCATCAGCACCATGTCCATGCTTACTAGCGGGAGTTCCGGCCGGACCCGCACCTCGACCTGCCTCTTGGCCAGCTGGGGCTCCAGGGCAGCCATGGCGCAGCCGATAACATCCTGGAGGTCGGAAGGAACCGGCTTCAATTTCAGGGCGCCGGACTCCAGGCGGGTCATGTCGAGCAGGTTCGCGACGAAGCGGTTGAGACGCGCGGCCTCCTCCCAGGCGGCGTCCAATAGCTCCGCCCGCGCGCTCTCTTCCAGCGCGCTCTCCTTGTCCCGAAGCGCACCCAGTGCGCCGGTTATGGAGACCAGCGGGGTGCGCAGGTCGTGTGAGACGGAATTCAGCAGCGCCCGCTCCAGGGTCTCGCGCGCCCGGAGGATCTGGGCCTGCTCAGCCTGCTTGACGAGGAGGACCCGCTCGATGGCGAAGGCCGCCTGGGTGCCAAATGCCTGCAGTAGCCGCCTGTGAAGGGGCGAGCCGTACTGGCTATCCTCTTTTAGCCTGATGCCCAGCACGCCCAGCACGTCACCCGAGGTCTGCAGAGGCAGATAGAGCAGCATCGCAGAGGCCAGGGTCTCGGTGCCGCGCCCGGCCGGAGAGCGGTTCCTGAAGGCCCAGTCCGCGACCGCCTCCTCCTTGGTCTCCAGGGTGAGCCCGCCGCTCCCGGCACGCAGCTCAAGCCGCTCCCCCTCGGGCATCAGGACCGCCACCTGCGCGGCGAGGCTCTCCTCGATGTTCCGAATCAGGGCGTTTAGGATCCGGTCCAGATCGGAGGCGGCGGCCAGGTCGCGGCTCAGGTAGTAGAGGCTCGCGGTCTGCTCTTCCCGCTCCCGGATCGCCTCGGCCCGCTCCCGGGAGCGTGAGACCAGCGTGCTGATCACCACGCCGACCGTGAAGAGCCCGGCGAAGGTGATGAAGTACTGGGTGTCGGTGACCGCGAAGGTGAAGCGGGGTGGTACGAAGAAGAAGTCGAAGGCGAGCACGCTCAGGAAAGCGGTCAGCATCGCGGGACGGCGTCCCAGCCTGGTCGCTGCGAGCACCACGGAAAGGAGGTAGATCATGACCAGGTTGGTGGGCGAAATGTACCGGTACGCCGGTTCGCAGAGCAGGGAGGCAGCACTGACCAACCCGACGGCCTTGAGATAGCCGGCCCACGGGATGGGGATTTTCTGGTGAGGTGCGGGCCCGGGTCTCTCCTTCGCCGTCTCTATGCTCACGACGTAGACGTCTATGGTTCCGCTAAGCCGGATGATCTGGTCCACGAGGGGTTGCCGCAGGAACTCGAGCCACCGCGGCTTCGCCGGCTTGCCGACCACAATCTTGGTCACGTTGTTGTCGACCGCGTACCGGACCAGCGCCTGGGCCACGTAGGAGGAGGTGACGGTGGCTACCTGGGCTCCCAGGCTCTCGGCCAGGCGCAGGTCGCGCCAGACCCGCTCCCGGTTTTCCCTGGCGTGCCTGTCGACCCCCGGCGTCTCGATATATACGGTGTGCCAGGGGGCCTTCACCTCGTCGGCGAGACGTCTGGTGGTGCGGATCAGCCTCTCGCTGTAGGGGCTCCCACTGACGCAGACCAGCAGCTTTTCCGCCACCGGCCACGGCCCGGCGATCGAGCACGACTCCATGTAGGCCCGCATCTGGTCGTCGATCCGAGAAGCCGCCCGGCGCAGGGAGAGCTCGCGCAGCGCCATGAGGTTCCCCGGCTTGAAGAACTTCCCGGTGGCCAGCGCCGCCTTCTCGGGGATGTAGACCTTTCCCTCGCGCAGGCGCTGCAGCAGGTCTTCCGGGGGAATATCAACCAGGCGGATCTCGACGGCGAGATCGAGCAGCCTGTCGGGGACGGTCTCGCGCACGGTCACCCCGGTGATCTGCGCCACCAGGTCGTTCAGGCTCTCGAAGTGCTGGATGTTGACCGTGGTGTAGACGTCGATGCCGGCGTAGATGAGCTCCTCCACGTCCTGCCAGCGCTTCTGGTGGCGGCCGCCGGGGGCGTTGGTGTGGGCGAGCTCGTCCACCAGTGCGATCTGGGGCCGGCGGGCGAGTACCGCGTCGATGTCCATCTCGGGGAGGAGCACTCCCTGGTAGTCGACCTGCAGCTTCGGGATCACCTCGAGACCTTCCAGCAGAAGATCCGTTTCCTTCCTGCCGTGGGACTCCACGTAGCCGGCCACCACGTCCCGCCCGTCCCGCCTTCTCTGCTGGGCCGCCTCGAGCATGGTGTAGGTCTTGCCGACCCCGGGGGCGTATCCGAGAAAGATCCTGAGCTTGCCGCGCCCGCTCTGGGCCTCTTCGGCCCGGGCAACCTTCAAAAAGGTCTCCGGCGATGGCCGTTGCTCTTCGTCGTTTCGCATGGTCATGATCCGTGAATCTCTCCCCCCCTTGATAAAGGGGGGCGGGGGGGATTTGCAACAAGGGGGACTTCCGCGTAGACGTCTATCTCGCCGCGTCGAGCGCCAGGTTGAGTTCGAGCACGTTCACTCGCGGCTCGCCAAGGAAGCCTAGCTGCCGGCTCTTGGTGTGGGCCACTACCAAACTTTGAACCTCCTCCACCTTCATCCCGCGCGCCTTGGCCACCCGCGCGATCTGCACCCGCGCAGCTTCCGGGGAAATGTCCGGATCGAGGCCGCTGCCCGAGGCCTGGACCAGGTCGGCGGGGACCCGGTCGGTAACGCCGGAATCACGCAGCGCCTTCACCCTGTCGGCCACCGTCTTCAGGTAATCGGGATTGGTGGGGCCCGAGTTGGAGCCGCCTGATGCCATGGTGTTGTAGCCGAAATCGGTGCTGGCCGAAGGACGGGGCCAGAAGTATTTGGCAGCGGAGAAGGGCTGGCCGATCAGCGATGAGCCAATCTCGTGCCTGCTCTTGTCGGTGATGAAGCTCCCTTTCGCCTGTTTTGGAAAGACCGCGTAGGCGATGCCGGTGACGAGGGAAGGATAGACGCCGCCGCAGATGATGGTGAAAAGTATGAACATCAGTAATGCCGGACGCAACTCTCTCATGAACGTAAACCTCCCATAACTCCCACCTTTGCCGGAGGGGGCATGAACTTTAGGCGAATAACCCCACCACCATGTCGATGGCCTTGATGCCGATAAAGGGCGCGATCATCCCCCCCACCCCGTAGATCAGGAGGTTGTGGATCAAGAGCTTCTCGGCCGGCATGGGACGGAACTTGGTTCCCTTGAGCGCCAGCGGCACCAGGATCGGAATGATCAGCGCGTTGAAGATCACGGCGGAGAGTATGGCGCTGAAGGGGCTCCCGAGCCGCATCACGTTCAGCACCCCCAGCTGCGGATAGATCGAAAGCATCATGGCCGGGATGATGGCGAAGTACTTGGCCACGTCGTTGGAGATGCTGAAGGTGGTCAGGTTGCCCCGGGTCATCAGGATCTGCTTGCCGACCTCCACGATGTCCAACAGCTTGGTCGGATTGGAGTCGAGGTCGATGATGTTGGCCGCCTCGCGCGCGGGCTGGGTCCCGGTGTTCATGGCGACCGCCACGTCCGCCTGGGCCAGCGCCGGGGCGTCGTTGGTGCCGTCGCCGGTCATGGCCACCATGAATCCGGCTTCCTGGTTTTCCTTGATGAGGCGAAGCTTGTCCTCGGGCTTGGCCTGGGCCAGGAAGTCGTCCACCTGCGCCTCGGCTGCGATGGCGGCCGCGGTGAGAGGGTTGTCGCCGGTGATCATCACCGTCTTGATCCCCATGCTCCTCAGCTGCTGGAAACGCTCCTGGATTCCGCTCTTTATGATGTCCTTCAGGTTGATCACCCCGAAGATCTCTGCGTCGCAGCTCACTACCAGAGGGGTAGCGCCTGCGCGGGCGATCCTGCCGACCACGTCTTCAAGATTGGCAGGGATGGTGCCCGCGCCCAGCTCCTTCACGAAGGAGACGGTGGAGTCGGCAGCGCCCTTGCGATACTTCCTCCCGCCGGTATTGACACCCGAGAGGCGGGTTGCTGCGTTGAATGCGATAGTCTCCGCGTCTGCCGGGAGCGACTCCATGTTCTGGCCGTACTTCTTCCTGGCAAGCACCACGACGCTTCTTCCCTCAGGCGTTTCGTCGCTTAGAGAAGCCATCAGCGCCGCCTCGGCGACCTCCTTCTCGGTATGCCCGCCCACCGGGACAAACTCCACCGCCTCACGGTTGCCAAGGGTGATGGTGCCGGTCTTGTCGAGCAAAAGGACGTTCACGTCGCCGGCAGCCTCGATGGCGCGCCCGGAGAGGGCGATCACGTTCTTCTGGAAAAGCCGGTCCATCCCCGCGATGCCGATGGCGGGGAGGAGGGCGGCTATGGTCGTGGGAGCCAGGCAGACAAAGAGCGCCACCAGCACCGTGAGCGATACCGGTGTCCCCTGTCCCGCCGCTTTCACGCTGTAGATCGACAGCGGGCTGATGTTGGCGCAGACCAGCAGGAATACGAGTGTTAGCGCGATCAGGAGTACTTCGAGAGCGATCTCGTTGGGGGTCTTGCGGCGCTTGGCCCCCTCGATGA
>NZ_JBXKJL010000008.1:0-1276 GCF_056994735.1 Geomonas sp. | reverse complement strand
CCAAGAGGATGGACAAGACTTCCATCACCAGCAGCACCCTGAAGGTCGCGAAATCCGACGGTTCGGCCGTGGCCGGGGTGATCTCCTTCAACGTCGACGGCACCGCCGCCACTTTCTATCCGGAAGCGGCGCTGGAATCCGAAGCTGCCTATCGTGTCACCGTGGACGCCGCCATCAAGGACGTCCAGGGCTACTCCCTCGGCACGGCCACCGTCGCCAACTTCACGGTCAGGAAAACCACTCCTCCCCCGATGCCCCCGGCAGGCGCCATTTCGGCCACCTTCCCGGACGAGAAAGGGGAGATCACCGTCACGGGAACCCAGGGCAGCGCTCCTCCCGACAACACGGTGATGGTTATCAATGACACGACCGGCGAGATCGCGTCATTCCCGCCTGCTGCCGACGGTTCCTTCACCTGGAAGGTTCGGGCCCAGCTGGGCGACGAGATCAAGGTGGTCCTGATGGACCGCTCCGGCAACCAGACCGTCGTTTCCTACATCACCTTCAAGAGTCCCGACGGCCGTTACCTGGTAACCGCCAAGGGGGGCAGGGTGGAAGGTGAGGGGGGCAGCCTCCTCGAGATTCCCGAAGACGCACTCTCCGGCCCTGCCATCGTCAAGGTCACTACCTTGCAACAGGCAGCTCTCCCCAGTCCCGTGCAGGCGCCGGGGAGCTTCCTGGCCGCGGTCAATATAGACACCGGCGGAGCCTCCCTGCGGAAAGATGTTGTTATCTCCGTACCGATGCCGGCTGGTTTCGATCCCAAGACCCCGGTCTTCATCACCAGGCCCAGCGAGATCATCAGCGAGGACGGCAAGACCACCGAGAAGGTCTACGAAATTGTGGACAGCACCAAGATCGTCGGCGACCGCATCAGCTCCGCCTGCGAGCCCTTCCCGGGCGTGTGGCTCGGAGGCCCCCTGGTCTTCACAGCGTTCGTCGACATGCAGCCCATCGTGGTCTCCGGATACACCTACCAGCAGTTGAACGACCTCCCCAGCTACCAGGCTCCCCCCGAAGGCGTGGTGGAAGTCCCGACCAAGGACCCGGTGACCGGCGATCCCGTCTTCAAGTATGACCGTCCGGTGGCGCGTGCCGTCATCCGCTCCCCGGATGCCTGGAACTTCGTCTCCTACACCAACAGCAAAGGTTTCTACGGGACCTTCGCCTCCCTGGCGGTCCTGCCGCCCGAGTTCGCCGGGCCCGATGCCAACTGCAAGCGTTACCGGGTGACCGCTACCCACCCGGCAACGATGAAGAGCGTCACCATGGACGG
>NZ_JBXKJL010000007.1:0-40016 GCF_056994735.1 Geomonas sp. | reverse complement strand
AAGGGCAAGGGTGAAGCGGAGATCACCCTGGCCGGCGCCGAATCGACGCCCAACCTCACCGCCGGTCTCGCCGTCATGCGCGAAACCACCACCATGGAGATAGGCCCTCTGGAAGGGAGGGAGACGGCCTACCTGATAGCGCTGAAGTTATCCATGCCCATCCCGGTCTTCGACAAAAACCAGGCGGCGGTCCAGGAGGCCAGGGCTCGTCGGAACAGCAGCGAAACGAGGCTCGGCGCGGCGGGGAGAGCCATCGATCGTGAAGTCGAGACCGCCTATGCCGCCTTCCTCAACGCGGACCGGACCCTCTCTATTTACCAGAGCGGGATCATCCCCCAATTCGAGGAAAACCTGAAACTGACCCAGGAAGCGTATCGGCTGGGGGAGACGGGGATTCTCGCCATCATCGAGCAGGACAAGACCTTCCTGGCCGTGAATGAAGGATACCTGAAGGCCCTGCATGACAGGCTCACGGCGCTGGCAGCGCTGGAAACGGCGACGGCAACTGAACTCACCGGAGGTGTGAAGTGAACAAGAAGGCAATCATCATCGGATTAATCCTGGCCACCGTTTTGGGCGGAGGTCTCTACTATCGCACCTCCCAGGCCAAAAGCGGCGAGACGGAAGAAGCAGGTCATAAAGAAGGAGCGAGCCACGCTGAAGAAAAGGCCGGCCACGCCGCAGAGGTGCACGAGGAGCACGGCAAGGGCGGCGAGGTGAAGATGACGAAGGAGATGCAGAAGCAAAACGGCGTGGTGGTGGCGCCGGCCCAGAAACAGCGGCTGCCCGGGGCGATCAGCGCCACGGGCAAGGTCGAGGCCAATGCCGACCGCATGGCACACGTCTCCCCGCGCATCAGCGGCAAGATAGTTGCCGTGAAAGCCTCGCTCGGTGACAGCGTATCCGCCGGTCAGACGCTGGTCGCCCTCGACAGCGTGGAGCTAGGCGAAGCGATCAACCGCTACCACCAGTCGAAGACCAAGCTGGCGCTGGCCCAGTCCAACATGGATCGCATCAAGGCGCTGGTGGAGAAGAAGATCGCGGCAAGAAAGGAGATCCTCCAGGCCGAGACCGAGTTCAAGACGGCACAGACCGAACTCCACACCGACACCGAACGACTCTCGCTCTACGGCCTGTCGGTCTCCGACCTCAACAGAAGCGGCCAGAAGAATCCGCTCCTGCCGGTCCGCTCCCCCTTCGGCGGCGTCATCACCGAAAAGCACGCCATCGTGGGAGAGCTTGCCGATCCCTCCAGGAGCCTCTACACCGTGGCCGACCTCTCCTCGGTCTGGGTCATGGTCGACGTCAACGAGAAGGAGCTGGCCAAGGTCCACAGGGGCCAGACGGCGAAGGTGATGGTCGCGGCATTCCCCGATCTGAAGCTCAAAGGACGCATCACCTACATCGCCGACGTCATCGATCCGGCTACACGGACGGTGAAGGCGCGAGTCGAAGTCGCCAACCCCGGCAGGAAGCTGAAACCCGAGATGTTCGCCACCGTCGAATTGGCGCTGGCCGCCGATGCGCCGCCGGTGCTGGCGGTCCCCGAAGACGCCCTGCAGGAGTTGGACGGCAAGAAGGTGATCTTCATCGCCGAAGGCGAGAGCCAGTTTGCCGTCCGCGAGGTCCAGCCGGGCCGTGCGGCAGGCGGCACGGTGGAAATCGTTTCCGGTCTCAAGGAGGGCGAACGTTTCGCCGCCAAGGGAGCCTTCATCCTGAAGTCGGAAGCGAAAAAGGGCGAGGTAGTCGACGAGCACGGCCACTGAGGCCGCATCTGAAATGACAGGAGAAATCCCCTGATGCTAGAGAGAGTTGTTTCCTTCACCTTGCGGCAGAAAGGCATGGTCCTCTGCCTGGCCGTGCTGATCATAATCGCCGGGGCCTGGTCCTATGTGAGGCTCCCCATCGACGCCTTTCCGGACGTCACCAACATACAGGTCGAGGTGGTGAGCCACGCCGACGGCCTCTCCGCAATCGAGATCGAACGTAACGTCACCTACCCCATCGAGATGGCCATGCGCGGGCTCCCCGATGTCGAGCAGATGCGGTCGGTCACCAAGTTCGGCCTCTCCATCGTCACCATCGTCTTCAAGGACAACGTCGACATCTACTTCGCACGCCAGCAGGTCTTCCAGCGGCTGGCGGAGGCCCGGGAGAAGGTCCCCAAGGGGGTCGAGGTGGCCATGGGGCCGATCGGCACCGCCATGGGTGAGATCTACCAGTACACCCTGGAAGGGAGGATGCCGACCGACCCGCAGCAGAAGGCCGCCTACCTCACCAACCTGAGGACCGTCCAGGAGTGGATCGTGACCCCGCAGCTGAAAAACGTGGCCGGGGTCAACGAGATCAACTCCTACGGCGGCTACTTCAAGCAGTACCAGGTCATCGTCTCGCCGGAGAAGCTCTTGAAGTACGGCATCACCGTCGACGAGGTCCATGCCGCCATCGGCAACAACAATGAGAACGTCGGCGGCAACCTGCTGGAGCGCGGCACCGATCAGTGCATCGTCCGCGGCGTCGGCCTCATCAAGGGGGTGGGCGACATAGACAACATCGTCCTCAGGTCCTCGGGGGGCACTCCCACCTGCATCAGGGACGTGGCCGAGGTCAAGGTGGGCGAGGCCGTGCGCATGGGCGCCTCGCTGAAGGACGGCAAGGACGAGTGTGTGGGCGGCATCGTGATGATGCTCAGGGGCGAAAACAGCCGCGACGTGGTGCGCCGGGTCGCGGAGAAGGTGCAGGAGATGAACGAGAACAACGTCCTCCCCGACGGCATCAGGATCGTCCCCTATTACGACCGAAGCGACATCGTCAAGGAGAGCGTGAGCACGGTAAACAAGGCCCTCGTCGAGGGCTCCGTCCTGGTGCTGATCGTGCTCTACCTCCTCCTCTACAGCATCCGGGCCAGCATCGTGGTCCTGATCGCCCTCCCCCTCTCCCTTTTGACCACCTTCATCGTCATGAAGCTGACCGGGATCAGCGCCAACCTGATGTCCCTGGGGGGCCTCGCCATCTCCATCGGCATGATCATCGACACCACCATCATCCAGGTGGAGAACGTCCAACGCCACCTGAGCGAGGAGGGTGATGGGCCGCACAAGCTGACGACGGTACTGAGAGCCGTGATGGAGGTCAGGAAACCGAGCATCTTCGGCGAACTGATCATCGCCCTGACCTTCATCCCCATCCTGTCCCTGCAGGGGATCGAGGGGAAGATGTTCGGTCCCCTGGCTATTACCGTCGCCATCGCCCTCCTCTCCTCGCTCCTCCTCTCCATTTTCGTGATCCCTGTACTCTGTCTTCTTTTCCTGAAGCCTCAGCCGGAAAAGGAGAGCTTCATCATCAAAGAGGCGAAGAGGCTCTACCTGCCGCTACTCGACTACGCGATGGCGAAGAAGCAGGTCGTCTTGGGAGTGGCGGGCGCCTTGCTGGTCCTGTCACTCTTCCTGCTGACCAGGCTGGGGACGGAATTCATCCCGACCATGGACGAAGGGTCGTTCGACATGGACGTTTCCATGCTCCCCGGGGTCTCCCTCTCCAAGGCGATGGAGGTCAACCAGCGCGCCGGGGAGAAGCTGAAGCAGTTCCAGGAACTCGGCACCGTGGTCTCCCGCACCGGGCAGACCGGCGTCGCCCTCGACACCAGGGGCTCGGACAAGACCGGGTACGTCGGGATCTTCAAACCGAAAAGCGAATGGAAACGCGACATCTCCAAGGAGGACCTGACCAACGAGATGCGCAAGTCGCTGGAGTCGATCGCCGGGATCACCTTCGGCTTCAGCCAGCCCATCCAGTGCCGGATAGACGAACTGGTGGCCGGGACCCGCGCCCAGCTGATCGTCAAGCTCTTCGGCGAGGACATGAACGTCCTCAGGGAGAAATCGGCCGAGATAGCCAAGGTACTATCGACCATCCGCGGGGGAACGGACCTCAACGCCGAAAAGATCGACGGGCAGCCGTACCTGACGGTGGAAATCGACCGGAGCAGAATCGCCCGCTACGGGCTGAACATCAGCGACGTCCAGAAGGTGATAGAAATTGCCGTCGCCGGCAAGGCGGCATCGCAGCTGTACGAGGAAAACCGCAACTTCGACATCAGCGTGCGGCTGCCGGAAGAGAAGAGGAACTCGCTGGAGGCGATCAGGAACCTGATGATCACCACCAGGACCGGCGTCAATGTACCCCTGGCACAGCTGGCAGAGGTGAAGATGGTGGAGGGTCCCGCTCAGATCAGCCGCCAGGACGGGGTGAGAAGGATCGGCATCGAGATGAACATCACCGGCCGGGACATCGGCGGCTTCGTGGCGGAGGCGAAGCGGAAGATCAGGGAAAAGGTGAAGCTTCCGGCGGGTTACTACCTGACCTGGGGGGGGCAGTTCGAGAACCAGGAGCGGGCCATGAAGAAGCTGTTGATCATCGGCCCGGCGGCGGTGGCGCTGATCCTCCTCCTTCTGTACGTTACCTTCAGGTCGATCAGGCTGGCGCTGCTGGTGATTTCCAACCTGCCATTCGCCCTGATCGGCGGAGTCTTGTCCCTCTTTATTTCCGGGCAGTATCTCTCGGTCCCTGCCTCGGTTGGCTTCGTGGTCCTCTTCGGGGTCGCGGTGCTTAACGGGCTGGTGCTGGTATCCAGGATAGCCCAACTGCGGGACGAGGGACTGGAACTGCCGGAGGCGATCCGGAGAGGGAGCCTCGACCGCCTGCGCCCGGTGCTGATGACGGCGGCGATCGCCATCTTCAGCCTTGTCCCGATGCTGATGGCCGGGGGGACCGGTTCGGAGATCCAGAAACCGCTCGCCACCGTGGTCGTCGGAGGGTTGTTCACCTCCACCCTGCTGACCTTGCTGATCATACCGTCCGTGTACAGCTGGTTTGAAAAGAGAAACGAGGCATGAAATCAGGCAGCTATTTACTGTAATGTGGGGGAGATCGGAATGAAGAAAAATCTATTGGCGGTGTCGCTGATCGTCTCGGGAATATTAGCCGGCTGTGCCGGCAACCAGGGGTTGGTGAAGGAGATGAGCGTCAGCCCGAATGTCGTTTTCCAGGAAGTCAAGGCGGATGCACCGCCGCAACCCGGTTACGTGGACCTCAGCATATTCTCGTCGCTTAAGACCCACAAGCCGGGTGTTCACACGGCCAGTGACACCCATGGGACCGGGCAGTACCGGCTGCTGGTAAAGATAGATGGGCAGGCCGTTACGCTTAAGGGAGATATCAGCCTGGAGAAGAGCCCCGCCCGCTCCATGCGCGACCCCGAGGAAGGCGAAGGGGTCAGGTACCTGTTCCTTAAAAAGGTGCGTTTAAAGGGGGGCGACCACAAGATAGAGGTCAGCCTCCCCGAGGAGGGCGTGGCGTCGAAGAGGGAATTGACCCTGCCTGGGGAAGGGAGCCATGAGCTCACCATCGAGCCGCTCTATGGCTCGATCCCCGGCCGCCAGAGTCCCGGCTACGTCCAGACCAGGAGCTTCAAGGAAGGTGTCAGGTGCCTGGTGTTGATCCTTGATGGGGTAAGCATCTAGGCGGGACTCCCCCTGTCCCCACTGCCCTTGAGTCAACCTCGGCAGGAAAACTCCCCCTCCCTTGATGGGAGGGGGCTGGGGGGGTGGGTTCCCTCAAGCTGACACAATGCTGGCGGCGCCGCGGCGGTGGATGAGGTGGACGGAGGTGGCCTTGAAGAAGGCGAAAACCTCTTTTCCCTCGGAGAGCGAGAGGTTGGCGAAGGACTCGCGGGTTACGTACGAGGTCAGGGTGAATCCGCAATCAAGCCGCAACCGCAGGAAGGGCCCCATCGAGGCGATCTCCACAATCCGGCCCTGGTAGACGTTTCTGGCGCTGGTCTTCTCGGACGGAGGGCTGACGCTCACGGTGACGTTTTCGGGGCGGATACAGCAGTAGACTTCCTCCCCCGCCACCTCCTTGCCGACCGTGTCGATCTCCCTGCCCGCCACCAGCGCCGTGACCTGCTGGTCGACGTTCCTCAGCACCACTCCCTCGAGGATGGTCTCCATCCCCACGAAATTCGCCACGAACTCGTTGACCGGCTGATTCATAACCGCCGCGGGGGTGCCCGCCTGCACGATGGCGCCGCTGTTCATCACCACGATCCGGTTGGACATCCGCAGGGCCTCGGACTGGTCATGAGTCACCAGCACCGCCGCGATCCCCTGCTCCCGTATGATCCGGTCCATGTCCTCGGTCAGCGACTGCCTGGTCGGCGGGTCGAGGTTGGCGAAGGGCTCGTCGAAGAAGATGACCTCCGGCTCCACGGCGAAGGCCCGCGCAAGGCTGACCCTCCTGGCCTCGCCGCCGGAGAGCTTGCTGGCGGAGCGCTGCGCCATCTCGGCCAGGTTGAACCGATCCAGGTAGCTCATCACCCTGCTGCGCATCTCAGCGCGTGGAACGCCCCTGAGCTTGAGGCCGCTGGCCACGTTGTCATAGACCGTGGTGTCGAAGAGGAGTGGCTCCTGCAGGACCATGGCGATCTTGCGCCTGATCTCCAGCCAATCCCCCCTGGAAAGAACCTCCCGGCCCCGGTAAAGGACCGATCCCCTCCTGCGCTCGATCAGTCCCATCAGGGAGAGGAGCAGGGTCGATTTCCCGGCACCATTCGGGCCGATCAGCGAGACGAATTCGTTCTCATGCAAAGAGAAAGAGGGTATATCGAGTACCTGCACGCCGCCTCGATCTACCCTCAGATCTTTCAGGTCTAACACGCTTTGCGCCTGGTTCATCTTGGCCTTTCCCGCTGCTGGATGTAAGTCAGGACGTAGTTGATCACGAAGCAAAATAGCAGAAGGATCAGTGACAGGGCAATAGCGATGTCGAAGTTACCCCTCCCCGTTTCCATAACCGTGGCGGTGGTGAGTACACGGGTATAGCCCCTGACGTTGCCGCCGACCATGATGGAGGCGCCGACTTCCGAGATGACCCCGCCGAAGCCTGCCATCACCCCCGCCATCAGCGGGAGCCTCGCCTCCTTGATCAGCATCCAGACCAGTTGCAACCTGGTGGCGCCCAGGGCCAGGATCTGCAGCCTCAGGTTGGCGGGGAGCTTCTGCATGGCGCCGATGGTAATACCCATCACGATCGGGGTGGCGATGATCGCCTGGGCGAAGACCATGGCGGTCGGGGTATAGAGGAGTTCCAGGAAGCCCAGCGGGCCATTGCGCCACAGGAGGATGGAAACGAAGAGGCCCACCACCACCGGTGGCAGGCCCATTCCCGTATTCACCACGCTCACCAGGACCTTCTTCCCCGGGAAGGTGGTCAGGGCGATCAGGGTCCCGGCGGAGATGCCGATCACCAGGCTCAAAAGCGTTGCCAGCCCCGAGACCTTGAGCGAAAGGAGGGCGATCCCCATCACTTCCGGGTCAAGGGCGACCAGGAGCTGGAACGCTTTGATGACGCCTTCTACAATGAGATCCATTAAAGTCCCAGCGACTCCGGTTTTCTACCTGCGTCCGGGAAGAAGAGCGGGGAACCGAATTCCTTGGTTCCGAAGTGCCCGATGACGTCCTGGGTCTTCTTCGAGACTATGAAGTCGGCAAAAGCCTTGGCACCGGCGTTGTTCACCTTGGGCCATTTGGCGGGATTGACCTCGATCACGTGATAGACATTGAGGAGCTTCGGCTCGCCCGCAACCAGGATCTCGAGCCCCAGGCGCTTTTTCTTCTCCAGCGCGAGGTAGGTCCCGCGGTCTGCCAGCAGGTATCCGCCCTTCTCGGAAGCGACATTGAGGGTCTCGCCCATTCCCAGCCCGGTCTGCTGGAACCACTTCTGACCTTCAGGGTTGATCCCAGCGGCCTTCCACAGCCCCTTCTCCTTGGCGTGGGTCCCGGAATTGTCACCCCTGGACAGGAACAAAGCTCCCGCCTTGGCGATCTTCTTGAATGCCTCCGCCGAGGTCTTGGAGCCGCGGATCTTAGCGGGGTCCTTGGCCGGTCCGAGGATCAGGAAGTCGTTGTGCATGACCAGTTTCCTGTCGATCCCATAGCCGCCGGCCATGAACGCCTTCTCGGCTTCCGGCGAGTGGACCAGCAGCACGTCAGCCTCTCCCCTCTCCCCCATCTTCATCGCCTGGCCGCTGCCGACCGAGATGGTCTTGACGAAGTAGCCGGTCTGCTTTTCGAACATCGGGATCAGTACGTCGAGAAGCCCGGAGTCCTGGGTGCTGGTGGTAGTGGCGAGGATGAGGGTCTTCTTCTGTTCCGCCGCAAGGCAGGTGGAGAACGAAGCCGTCAACACGAATAGGACGGTGATCAACAGGTGAAGGAACTTCTGTCGGCTTTTCATTTGAGACCTCCTGGAAAGTTGTCATTTCATCAACATCACTAAACTATTCCTTTTATCATAAATGTTTTCAAGGACATAGCGGAAAACGCAACGAGGTTTTGTATACTTTTTTCCGCCGACGCCCCTCCCCTTAGACGCACCCAGTAGTTCCACTCGACTCGAAGGACGAGTTGGGGGAAGGTCCCACAAGCGACAGGGCGGAGATCAGGAAAGAAGGAGCTTCGAGATGATGACCCGTTGAACCTCGTTGGTCCCTTCATAGATCTCGGTTATCTTGGCGTCCCGGAACATCCGCTCCACCTCGTAGTCGCAGATGAACCCGTACCCGCCATGGATCTGAAGGGCTTCCTTGGTCACGAAGGTAGCGGTCTCGGACGCCACCATCTTGCAGAGAGCCGAATCGAGGGCATACACCTTCCCGGCGTCCTTGAGGCACGCGGCCTTGTAGGTCAAAAGCCGGCTGCTCTCTATCCTGGCGTGCATGTCGGCCAGCTTGAACTGGATGGCCTGCAAGTCACAGATAGGGGCTCCGAACTGCTTGCGCACCTTCGAATAGGCCAACGCCCTCTCGAAAGCACCTTCGGCAATACCTAGAGCCTGTGCCGCGATCCCGATGCGGCCGCCATTCAAGGTGTCCATGGCGATCTTGAAGCCCTCCCCTTCTTTCCCCAGCAGGTTTTCGGCGGGAACACGGACGCCGTCCAGGGCGAAGGCGGTGGTATAACTGCCGCGGATTCCGAGCTTCTGCTCGTTTTTCAGTATCTCGACGCCCGGTGATTTGAGGTCGACGATGAAAGCGGAGATGCCTTTGTGCTTGAGGGATTTGTCGCCGGTAGCGAAGATGATGCCGGTTCCCCGGTAACCGCCGTTGGTGATGAAGTTCTTGGCGCCGTTGATGGTATAGCCGCCGTCTTCCTTCCTGTAGGATGTGGTGATGGCACCGGCGTCGCTGCCGGCGTCGGGCTCGGTGAGGAGAAAGGAGCCGATGGCCTTGCCGCTGGTGAGAGGAGGAAGCCACTGCCGTTTCTGGGATTCGCTGCCGAAGGTCAGGATGGGGCCGCAGCAAAGCGAGGTGTGGGCCGAGATCAGGACGCCGGTGGAGGCGCAGGCTTTGGAGACCTCCTCGACCAGGATGGCATAGGAGAGGATATCGAGCCCGGCGCCGCCGTACACCTCCGGGAGGTAGCTCCCCAGGAACCCCATCTCGCCGACCTTCGCGACCAGCGGGTCCGGGATCATGTGCTCCTCGTCGATCCGCCGCGCGATCGGCTTGATCTCTTTCTCGACGAAGTCGCGTACGCTATCTCGGAGTACCCGTTGATCCTGGCTCAGTTCGAAATCCATAGCCGGCTCCTCCTGGTAGGGCTCACATGCGGCAGCGGATCGGCTCAAGCCCCGGTGAACTCGGCCTTCCTCTTTTCGACGAACGCCGCCATCCCCTCACGCTGGTCACCGGTGGCGAAGAGAACGCCGAAGAGGGAGGCCTCGTAGCGGAAGCCATCCTCTTTTGCCATGTCGAGTCCCCTGGTGATGGCGTCCTTGGCATAGGCAACTCCGACCACCCCGGTCCCGGCGATGGCGGCAGCCGTTTCCATGGCCTTGGCCACGACTTCGCCGGCGGGAAAAACCTCGTTGACGATTCCCCAGGCCGCGGCTTTATCGGCCGGGATCATCCGTCCGGTCAGGATCAGTTCCTTGGCCCTGGCGGGACCTATCAGGCGGGCGAGGTTCTGGGTGCCGCCAAAGCCCGGCATGATGCCGAGGGTAACCTCAGGGAAACCGAGCTTCGCATTTTGGGAGGCATATATGAAGTCGCAGGCTAGGGCCAGTTCCAGCCCGCCGCCGAGGGCGTATCCGTTGACGGCAGCTATGACAGGTTTTTTCATCTTCTGGAGCGCCAGCAGGACACTCTGCCCTTTCAGCGCGAACTGGTGCGCCTGGAAAGGCGACAGCGAGGCCATCTCCTTGATATCGGCCCCTGCCACGAAAGCCTTTTCCCCGGCGCCGGTGATGACGACACCTTTCACCGCCGGATCATCCGCAAGATGGCTGAAGGCGCGCTCGAGTTCGGCGAGCACCTCGCTGTTCAGGGCATTGAGGCTCTCGGGGCGGTGCACCGTCAGCTTCGCCACCCCGTCGGTTTTCTCCAGCAGCAGAGTCTTGAACACCATCGTCCCTCCTAGTAGCTATAGAATCCCCGGCCCGATTTCCGGCCGAGGTCACCGGCGTTGACCATCTTGACCAGCAGCGGACAGGGACGGTACTTGGACTCCTTGAAGCCGTCGTAGAGGACATTGGCGATGGCCAGCACGGTGTCGAGCCCGATGAAATCCGCCAGGGCCAGGGGGCCCATAGGCTGGTTGGTGCCGAGCTTCATGCCGCGATCGATGTCCTCGACGCCCGCCACCCCCTCGTACACCGCGAAGATCGCCTCGTTGATCATGGGGATCAGCACCCGGTTGACGATGAAGCCGGGGTAGTCCTGGGAGACCGCCACCTCCTTGTCGAGCTTGGCCGCCAGCGCCTTTACCGTGTCGAAGGTCTCGTCACTGGTGGCGTGGCCGCGGATGAGCTCGACGAGCTTCATGACCGGAACCGGGTTCATGAAGTGCATCCCCATCACCTTGTCGGGACGTCTGGTCGCCGAGGCGATTTTGGTAATCGGGATGGACGAAGTGTTGGAGGCGAAAATAGCAGACGGTTGCACTACCTCGTCTAGTTTTCGGAATATCTCCAGTTTCAGCGCCTCGTTCTCGGTCACGGCTTCGACGCAGAAATCGGTCTCCGCCAGCGCCGGGAGATCGCGGGTGGAGGTAATTCGGGACAGCGTCTCCTCCACCTTGCTCTCCCCTATGGCTCCCTTCCTGGCCTGGCGCTCCAGGTTCTGCCTGACGATCTGCAGGGCGGCAGCGAGCTGGGCATCCGAGATATCGTACAAGAGGACTTGATAGCCGCTCAGGGCAAAGACATGAGCGATACCGTTCCCCATCTGTCCCGCGCCGATTACAGAGACCCGCTTTATCATGTCAATCCCCCCGCCGCCGACTCACCGACTCACCGACTCACCGACTCACCATTCACCTTTCACCTTTCACCATTCACCTTTCACCTTTCACCTTTCACCTTTCACCCTTCACCCTTCACGCCTCTACGCCTCTACGTCCGCTCGAAGATCGCGGCCACGGCCTCCCCGCCGCCGATGCAGAGGGTGGCGAGGCCATAACGGGCCTGGCGCCTCCTCAGCTCCCGCACCAGCGTCGCTGCCAGCCTCCCCCCGCTCGCACCGATGGGGTGGCCAAGGGAGCAGGCCCCGCCGTTGACGTTGACCTTGTCCAGGGGAAGATTCAGCTTCCTGATGGCCAGGAGCGGAACCGAGGCGAAAGCCTCGTTGATCTCGAAGAGGTCGATGTCACCGAAGGAAATCCCAGCCCGTTCGCAGACCATTTCCATCGCCGACACCGGCGCCTCCGGGAAATGGTCAGGATGGCGGCTCGAGGTGGCAGAGGCGACCAGCCGCGCCTTGGGTGCCAGTTTGTGGCGTGCCAGCCCTTCCCTCCCAGACAACAGCGTGAACGCGGCGCCATCGCTTATGGTCGATGCGTTGCCGGCGGTGATGGTACCGTCCTTGCTGAAGACGGGGCGCAGTTCCCGCAGCTTGGAAACATCGCCTCTGAAAGGCTCCTCGTCCCGCTCGACCGTCTGGTCCCCCTTGCGCCCCTTGCTGACTACGGGGACGATCTCCTCGGCGAAGATCCCCCTCTCGACCGCATTGCGGGCCAGTTGGTATGAACGAAGCGCGTAGGCGTCCTGGTCTTCCCTGGAGATCTCCCAGCGTCTGGCACTGTCGTCGCCGATCTCGCCCATCTGTCTGCCGCTATAGGGATCCTGGAGCCCGTCGTACACCATGAGGTCGAGAAGTTCGCCGTGGCCCAACCGGTAGCCGCCACGCCCTTTCTTGAGGATGTAGGGCGCCTGGGTCATGCTCTCCATCCCTCCCGCGATGACGATCTCCGATGCCCCGAGCCTGATGCTGTCGGCTCCCAACATGATCGCCTTCAGGCCGCTGCCGCAGACCTTGTTGATGGTCATGGCGTGGACCTGATCGGGAATGCCGGCCGCCCGCATGGCCTGCCGGGCCGGGGCCTGGCCGCAACCGCCCGAGAGAACCTGCCCCACGATGACCTCACTGACCGCTTCAGGAGCAAGCGAACTGTACCGGAGTAAAGCCCGCATCACGGTCGCCGCCAGCTGTGGTGCCGGGTGGTCGGCTAGCGCACCGTTCAAGGAACCAAGCGGAGTCCGTAAGGCCTCGACTACAAAGACGTCTTCCATGACGCTATCTCCTTTGCCCTGTCACACCCACAGTATCTAACGCGGGAGATGGATGTCAATCCGGGTCACTTTCGAGCGCGCAAATGGGAAGGTGATAACGATAGCCGGATCAACTCTGAGGGAGAGGCTGATTTCGCATGAGCGGACGGGATCAGATCCAGTAACTCATCTCATCTTCTGTCAGTGGCTTATCCGTGGCAGGTGGGGATATCTTGCTCTTGATACTGTTCTCCATCTCCGACAGCAATGTGGCAAGCTCGCGGAAGAGAACATTCTTTTGGGTCATGTCATCTGTCTCATCAAGCTTTGCCAGCAACTCGAGGTACTGCGCGTAGGTCTCCTCAAAAGACTCCATTATTACCTATCCTCCTGTGGCGGGGCAGTGGCCTTGGCCTATCGGAGGATATTAATACCTATAAATTAAAATAATTTCAAGTTGATTTTAGACGAGGAAACGGCGTTGGCTGGGTGATCGCCTGCCCGGGGAGAGCTACTGGGAAGGAACGATCATGGTCTCTACCCTGTTGCGGCCGTTCTGCTTGGCACGGTAGAGAGCCTCGTCGGCTTGGCGGAAGAGGGAATCGATGCTGTCGATAAGGGGGGAAGGATAGGTGGCGACACCGGCGCTGATGGTTACGGTGAGGTCCTCCATCGGAGAGGGGAAGGTGAATTCGAGCACCGCCTGCCGCAGGCGCTCGGCGACCGCGACCGCACCGGAGAGGGAAGTGCCGGGTACCACCAGCACGAACTCCTCACCTCCGTAGCGGGCGGCGCTGTCATAGGCGCGCAGCTGCCGCTGGGCGAGGTTGGCGACGGAGGTCAGCACGACGTCGCCGTTCTGGTGGCCATAGGTGTCGTTCACGTTCTTGAAGTAGTCGATGTCGACGATGATGAGGGAGAGGTTCTCTTTGTTACGGCGGGCCCGGAAGAATTCCCCTTCGAGGATCTCGGCAAGATAGCGCCGGTTGAAGAGGTTGGTTAGGTGGTCGATGTTGGTCAGTCTTTTCAGCAGTTCGTTGGCTTTCTTGAGCTCATCCTGCAACGACCGGATCTTCAACTGCACCTTGACCCGTGCCACCAGTTCGCCCGAGTCGAAGGGCTTGGTCAGATAGTCGCTGGCTCCCTGCTCCAGCCCCCTGATCTTGGAATTGCAGTCCATCATGCCGGTCAGCATGATGATGGGGAGCCCCTGAAGTTCGGGCCGGGATTCGACCAGTTGCAGGAATTTGAAGCCGTCCATGCGCGGCATGTCGACGTCGCAGATCACCAGGTCGGCCTTGGACTCGATCAGGGTCTTGAAGCCTTCCAGGCCGTCCTTCGCCTCCTGGTACTGGTCGAAGAGGCCGAATTCACTCAGGGTGCGAACGACTTGCTCTCGAATAGCAGCCGAATCATCAATCACAAGGACGCAGGACATCAAGAAACTCCCACCGCATCACACGGAGCCTCGCGCTGCAGGCTCCGGTCAGGTCAACTTCGCGTTATGCCAAACTGATGCCCGTAGATGGTCACTGCTTCCGTAGAGGCTTGATAAAAACGTAGATGATAAGCAGAAACGGGAAAGACGAGAAAGCGGCCTCCAGGTTCCCGGCGTAAAGCTGCCAGGTCCCGAAGGTGATCACGGCCAGGGTAAAAATGATCATGAAAATGGCGGCTACCTTGGTCATCTCTGGATAGTACCCAATATTAACGCACCTTGTCCAGGCATTTAATTAATCGAGGGGAATAGGTGGACCAGTGATCCGGTGATCATCTCCTTCGCTAAGGGGTATTCCAGTCCCAGCAGAACCTGAGCTCGTCATCGGCGATGAAGGCTTCGCAGCAGGTCTTCTTGAAGGCGGCGTGGTTGGCGGCGCTGTCGAGTTCCTCCTGCACCACCCTTTCGAACTCGGAATTGGGCAGGTCCATGCTCTTCTCGAATACCCCCTCCAGAAATCCCGGCTTCCACCCCGCCTTCTTCAGCTCCTCCTTCAAAAGCGCCACATGGATACTGTTGTTCGTGCCGTAGTCAACGAGCAAGAGCGCGCTTCTAGCCATCGCCACCTCCTTTGCCTTGTCTCCCGTTAGTGGTCCTGCCGCAGAGAGGACTCCCTGCCCAGCCTCTAGGTTACCACAACGGTTGGAGTTGGCTGCCACTGCCCCCAGGGATGGGATGAGAGCTCGGCGCCGGCGGCAGGAAACTGCTGCAAGGGGGGAAAGCGGGACCAGCGGGAACAGACCGGAGATAGGCAAGGGGGGCTGCCGGCAAGGCGAAAAAAAGGGGCAACCCGTCGATTGCCCCCACTATACGGCCGGCAGAAGGGCCGATCACACGTCCGCAACGGTCAGACGAAGACCAACTCATCCGGGATATCGGTGATCTTCTCGCCCCCTTGGGCGGTGACGGCGAAGGTGTTTTCGATCCCGATCACCCCTTCCCCCGGTATCACGAACTTGGGCTCGATGGCGATTGTCTGGCCCGCCTGGAGCGGGACCTTGAACCCCTGCGCTATCACGGGGAACTCGTCGAGCTCAAGCCCCACCCCGTGCCCCACGAAACGCGCGTTCTCGCCCGGCGCTCCCATGAAGTAGTCGCCAAGGCCCGCCTCCTCCGCCATGGCGGCGGCACGGAGGAAGAGCTCCTCGCAGATGGCGCCCGGCTTCAGGTTCTTCACCAGGAAGGACTGGATGGAGAGCGAGGTCTGAAAGGCCTTGGTGAGGAGATCGGAAAGACCGCCGATGGCGAAGACCCGGGTCATGTCGACGATGTAGCCGTTGAAGATCCCGGTGTAGTCGATCAGCACCGGGGTCCTGGCGGCTATCGCGGAAAGGGACGGGCCATGGGGCGACGCCACCGAGAGTCCCTGTCCGGTCACCGCGCCATCGAAGAAGCCCGGAGTTTCGGCGCTCGCGCCGGAGACGGCCAGTCCCATGAAGAGCTCCTGGTTGAAGGCACGCATCCTGACGTACCCCTCGCTGCCGGCCCTGCGCAGCCTGCTCTCGATCTCCGCGGCCAGGTCGAGCTCCCGCATCCCCTCCTTCAGGAATTGCGGCACCTCCAGGAAGACCGAGGCCGTCCTTTTGCCGCTCTCCCGCATCCGCTCCAACTCCCAGGGGCTCTTCACCGAGCGCATCTCGCGGTTGATGGAGGAGATGTCCACGAACTGGCACCCGGGAAAGTTCTTGGCGTAGAAGTTATACTGCTGGACCGGGACCACGTCGAAGGTGAGCCCCACCCTCTTTACCTCGGGCCCTGTCAGTTGCGGCAACTCCTTGCTGGAGGGAAAGGGCCTGATGTCGGCTACAGCCGCCTCCCCCCTGGCGCGGGCGAGACTCTTCCGGACCAGGAGCACGGGGTCGCCGGAGACGGGAACGTACAAAAGCGAGTTCTGCCTGGTGCCGGCGAAGTAGTAGATGTCGATGGGGTAGATGAGGAAGGCCGCGTCCAGCCCCTTCCCAAGGAGTTCGGCCTGCAGCCGGGCGATGCGCGCCCGTGACTCGTTTTTATCTAGCATGGCGCCCCCCACTTCTCGAAAAAGGCGATTTCGGAAAGTTCCTTGCGCGGGCGGGGCTTCGGCTCCTGGTCGGGGTAGCCCAGAGGCGTCATGCCGACGATCCTGATCTTTTCCGGGATGCCTACGGCCTCCTTGATCTTTTTCTCGTCGTACCACCCCATCCAGCAGGTCCCCAGCCCGACGCCGTGGGCGGCCAGGCAGAGGTGCTCGAAGGCGATGGCGGTGTCGCCGATGTAGTACTCGATGCCGTTCTCGATCCCCGATTCGGCAGGGTCGGCACAGACCACGATGACGCAGGGTGCCGTGGCAATCGCTTTTTTACCGGGGTTGTCCTCGGGGAAGGCATCGAGGAGGCTGGCCCTTTTGGCAGGGTCCGTCAGCACCAGAAACCGCCAGCATTGCATGTTTTTCCACGACGGCGCCAGCCGCGCGGCATTGAGAACCTGTTCTATTTTTTCCTTTTCAACCGGAACTTCCTTATACTTCCTGATCGAGCGGCGGTCGTTGATTACCTTGAAAATGTCCATATCTGCCCTCCGGATAGTAGTAGTGGCACCCATTCATACACCAATAACGATGTTTTGTAAACATTCTACAGGGGATGGCGAGCTTTTATTTTCCACCATCGACCCCACATCCCCCTCCTTCGCCGATTTTGTTTACTTTTTCCGGCAGTTGCAAAGCGGTTGACACGCCATGCCTCATGTTTTAGATTAAACCGATATTTTACCTTTGAAGGGAAAACCATGGACGAGATTACTGACAACGAAGAGGTAACGCCGATCGGAGACCTCGCCATCTCACTCGGCTTGACTACCCGTACCATCCGCTACTGGGAAGAGGTCGGCATCATCGAGAGCGTGCAGAGAAGCGACGGGGCCACCCGCGGCTTCACCCCGTATTACGTCCGGCGCATCAAGTTCATCATGAAGCTGAAGGAACTGGGGCTGACCATAAAGGAGATGCAGGACCTCTACGTCGCCTACGGCGAGGCGAAGCACACCGAGCGCATGATTCCGCGCCTGGTGGAAATCCTCGACGAGCATATCGACAAGATCGACGAGAAGATGGCGAAGCTCGCCTCCCTGAGAGGCGACATCGTTTCCTACCGCAGGAAAATGGCGGAGAAGTTCGGCACCGCCATCAAGACCGAGGATTAACGCCCCTACCGGCGCGCCGGCGGCCCGGATGGCCACTATGAAATTCATAGCAGACCTCCATATCCACTCCCGCTATTCGATCTCGACCAGCCGGGACCTGACGCCGGAGACCCTCTGGAAGTGGGGACAGCTGAAGGGTATCCGGGTGATCGGAACCGGAGACTGCACCCATCCCCAGTGGCTTTCCGAGCTGGAAGAAAAGCTGGTCCCGACGGAGCGCGGGCTCTTCGCCCTGGGGTATCCCCCTCCTTCTTCCGAGCTGCCGGAGAGTTGCCGCGCCGAGGTCTCCTTTCTCCTATCCGGCGAGATCAGCTGCATCTACAAGAAGGGAGGCCGGACCAGGAAGGTGCACTGCCTGGTCCACCTCCCCGATTTCGCCGCGGCCCGCCGGCTCGGCTCGTCCCTGGCGCGCGTCGGGAATCTCGCCTCCGATGGCAGGCCGATCCTGAAGCTGGACGCCAAGGACCTGCTGTCGATGGTGCTGGACGCCTCGCCCCGGGGCCTGCTGATCCCCGCCCATGCCTGGACGCCGCACTTCTCCGTCTTCGGGATGGCCTCCGGGTTCGACTCTCTCCACGACTGTTTCGACGACCTCACCCCCCACATCCACGCCATAGAAACCGGCCTCTCCTCCGACCCCGCCATGAACTGGCGCGTCTCCGCCCTCGACGGCATCACCCTGGTCTCCAACTCCGACGCGCACTCGGCCCCCAAGCTCGGACGTGAAGCGACGGTCTTCGACACCGAACTTTCCTACCGGGGGATCTTTTCCGGAATCGTCGACGGAGTGGGGGTGGCCTCGACCATCGAGTTCTTCCCGGAACAGGGAAAGTACCATGCCGACGGCCACAGGTGCTGCGGAGTGAGACTGTCGCCGGCGGAAACGGTGGCCAACGGCTACCGCTGCCCCTCGTGCGGTGGGAAGGTGACGGTCGGCGTGCTGCACCGGGTTGAGCAACTGGCGGACCGCCACCAGGGTGCCAGGCCTCCCCAGGCGCCCCCCTTCCGCTCCGTCATCCCGCTGCTGGACCTGATCGGCGGTGCCTTGCGCGTCGGCACCGGCAGCAGGAAGGCGCAATCGCTTTACTTCCACCTTCTGGAACGGATCGGCAGCGAATTCCACATCCTGCTGGAGGCGCCGACGGACCTCATCAGGGAGGCGTCATCAGAGACGCTGGCCCGCGCGATACGTGAGATGCGGCTGGGCGAGGTGGAAATCGAGCCGGGATACGACGGTGCATTCGGCAAGGTCTCGGTGAGGTGCGGATAGAAGGAATTACTGGATCTGCGGGATGGTTTCGGCGGGAGATGGATTGAAATGGCGGCGGATCAAGCGTCCCCTGTACCGGGGATGCCTGATCCGCCTTACTTTATCCGGTCCTATTTCAGCAGCTCATCGAACTTCTTGCTGTCGGCCCCGACCACCTGCTGGCCGTTGATGAAGTAGGTAGGGGTCCCCTGGATGCCGACCTTCCTGGCCAGGGCCAAGTGCTCCTGGGCCAGGGCCTTGGCTGCCTCGCTAGGCTTCGCGGAAGCCGGGATTTCCTGCCCGAGCATCATGGCGTCATAGGCCTCCGCCTTGTTGGGAGCCGAGAGGATGTATTCGACCTTGGTGATGGCCTGCGGGTGGGCTATCGGAGCGAAGAAGACGTACCTGGTGACGTCGGTCCGCTTGGTGAAGTACTCGGAGGCCTTCCGGCAGTAGGGGCAGTCCGGGTCGGTGAACTCGATCACGACTTTCTTGCCGTCCCCGATCTTCACCGCCTTGTCCAGCGGGAGGTCCTTCACGACCTTGAAGGCCAGGGCCCCCCTGCGCTCGGCGGTCTTGCTCTTCAGGTCCTTGCCATATATCTCACCGACGATGATCAGTTCCCTGTCGGGATAGTAGTAGAATATGTTCTGGCCGGAAACGACCTCATACAGTCCGGCAATCTCGGTAGGGGCGACACTCTCGAACTTGACCTGGGGAAAGGCTGTCTTTAAAGAAGCCTCCGCCTTGGCAGCATCGGTCGCACCGAAAGAGACAGCGGCAACGGCCAGGAAGAGTACCGCTGTGAAGAAAGTGACTATGGATTTTGCAGAAAACGACATAGGTAACCTCCGCTTTTTATGTGAGCTCAATGGAGCGAAAACTTTAGCACACTTTTAAGAAAAATACCTCCCATTAATCCCACTTCCACTACTTCCACTCTATGATCACACCCATCCACACAATGCGGTGAGACAGTCACGGCGCTCCTTCCTTCAGCCTTTCGAAGGCAATGGCAGAGCCCCCCACCACCCCGGCATCGTCCCCCAATTCCCCCTTGACGATGATAACCCTTCCGGCCGCAACGGAAAAGGCTCTTGAGACCATCTCCCGCCGCATGGGCCCGGCAAGGAGATCGAAGCTTTCAGCCACCCCGCCTCCGATGACGATGGCCTCCATGTTCAGGAGGTTCACCACCGCCGCGGCGGCCATGCCGAGATAGCGTCCCGCCCGGGCAAACGCTGCCGCGGCCCGCGGTTCCCCTTCCCTGGCGCGTCCGGCCAGGGCGGCGGCTCCGGCTCCGCTGCCGGTTTCTGTGCCCGGGGCGGCCCAGGCCGTGATAGCCATGGCGGAAGCGTAGAGGTTCAGGCAGCCCCTGTTCCCGCAGCCGCAGCGAGGACCGTCCGGCTCCACCGTCACATGCCCGAGCTCCCCGGCCACGCCGTCGATCCCGGTCCAAAGCCTCCCCTCCAGGATGAGCCCGGCACCGACCCCGGTACCGACTGTCACGACCAGCGCCGAGGCGAAAGGCCTTGCCGCTCCGAACCGCTGTTCTGCTACAGCCCGGGCATTGGCATCGTTGACCACCACCGCCGGCACACCGAGGGCGGACGAGACCACCGCGGCCAGGTCGATTTTCTGCAGCGGCATTAGGTGCAGGCTGTGCAGGATGGCACCTTGGCGAGATACGAGACCCGGCACACCGAGGGCGATGACGGCCACCGACCGGCCATCCGCCAGAGCCTGGTCTCTCAGGCGTTTCAGGACCAGGAGGAGACGGGATACGAAGTGATCACAACCGGAACAGATCGAGGTGGGCTCGCTTTCGCGCCTGAGCACGAGGCCCTCGGCGGTGACCATGGCACAACGGAGATTGGTCCCCCCGACATCGACCCCGATACAGACGCGGCCGCTCATACCCTCTCACCGCTTGAGGCAAAGAGCGGCAGCAGGCGGTCATAGGTCGCCAGCAGCGCTTCAGGAAGGACCCTCACGTCGGCGACGACCGACATGAAGTTGTTGTCGCCGTTCCACCTCGGGACCACGTGGAAATGCAGATGTTCGGCAACGCCGGCGCCGGCGGACTTCCCGAGATTGAGACCGATATTGAACCCCTCGGGGCCGCTGGCCCTGATGAGGACCCGCCTGCACAGCGCAACCGTCCGGAAAAGCTCGAGCATCTCGGCCTCGGAAAGGGCGTCCGGATCGGCGGTGTGACGCGCGGGGGCCACCAGGAGGTGACCGTTCACGTACGGGTAGCGGTTGAGCATCACCCGCACCAGCGGCGTGCGCCGCAGCACCAGCATATCGCGGTCGTCACCCTCTTCGCAGAAGATGCAGAGATCACTTTTTTCAGCGGTCAGATACTCGATCCTCCACGGCGCCCAGAGCCTCTCCATTGCATCCCCCATTCCGGTAATAGGCTGATTAGTAAAACAACCTCGGTGGACCAAGCGGAACCAATTCTCAACCAAAACAACCCCTTTGACAACGGGGTCCTCTCAAAAGTTTTAAAACAGGTGTTCTATTTTAGCATAAACATCTTGACAGAGGTATACGATAGGTTTATTTATCGCTAGACGCTCATACCTTGACCCTCCAAAAAAGCAGCTATGACTTGCGGCGAAAGCCCGCTCTATCTGTATAGTATACTTTCTCCTTTTCCGACAGTTCAAGGCAGAAACCTCTGCTCCCCACACTGAGGGGAGAGTCTCCGAATGAGCATATCTAAACCAGGAGGTAGCAATGACCAAGAAAATGGATGCACTTGAGTATCACTCAACCGGCCGCAAAGGAAAGATCGAAGTCGTTTCGACAAAACCGTGCCTTACCTCGCGCGACCTTTCCCTGGCCTACACGCCTGGTGTTGCAGAGCCGTGTCTCGAGATAGAAAAGAACCCCGAGGATGCCTACAAATACACCGCCAAAGGGAACCTGGTTGCAGTAGTATCGAACGGCACCGCGGTACTGGGCCTCGGCAACATCGGCGCCATAGCCGGCAAGCCGGTCATGGAGGGCAAGGGCGTCCTCTTCAAGCGCTTTGCCGACGTCGACGTCTTCGACCTCGAGGTCAACTCCGAGAATCCGGATGACGTGATCAAGGTGGTTCAGCTCCTCGAGCCGACCTTCGGCGGCATCAACCTGGAAGACATCAAGGCCCCGGAGTGCTTCTACATCGAGGAAGAGCTGAAAAAGACCATGAACATCCCGGTCTTTCACGACGACCAGCACGGCACCGCCATCATCTCCTCCGCCGCGCTGATCAACGCGCTCATGCTGGTGAACAAGAAGATCGAAAACATCAAGATCGTCGTGAACGGCGCCGGCGCTGCCGGGGTCGCTTGCGCAAACCTCGCCATCTCCCTGGGAGCCCAGCAGAAAAACGTCTACATGTGCGACACAAAAGGGGTCATCTACAAAGGGCGCACCGAGGGGATGAACGTCTACAAGGAGCGCCTCGCGGTGGAGACCGAAGAGCGCACCCTGGAAGAGGCGATGAAAGGCGCCGACGTCTTCATCGGCGTTTCCGCCAAGGGCGCCGTGACCCCCCAGATGGTCCGGGAAATGGCCAAGGACCCGATCATCATGGCCATGGCCAACCCCGACCCGGAAATCACCCCGGAAGAGGCCCTGGCGGTCCGCAGCGACGTCATCATGGCGACCGGCCGCTCCGACTATCCCAACCAGGTCAACAACGTCTTGGGCTTCCCCTTCATCTTCCGTGGTGCCCTCGACGTCCGCGCCAGCACCATCAACGAGGCGATGAAGGCGGCAGCCGTCATGGCACTGGCCGAACTGGCCCGCGAGGATTGCCCCGATTCCGTCTGCCGCGCCTACGGCAACGAGAAGTTCTCCTTCGGCCGCAACTACATCATCCCGAAACCGTTCGATCCGCGCGCCCTGCTGAAAGTGGCGCCCGCCGTGGCCAAGGCCGCCATGGATTCCGGCGTCGCCCGTCAGCCGATCGAGGACATGGACAAGTACGTCGAGTCCCTCGAGGCCCTGCAGGGCAAGGCCAAGGAGACCATGCGCTCCGTCATCAACAAGGCCAAGTGCGATCCGAAGAAGATCGTCTTCCCGGAAGGGGATAACGAGAAGGTCCTCAAGGCCGCCTACACCCTGATCGACGAGGGCATCGCCCAGCCGATCCTGATCGGAAGCAGGAAGAAGGTTGAGGCGAAGATCGCGGAACTCGGGCTGGAACTCAACGCGCCGATCATCGATCCGGAGGACTCTGAGCTCACAGAGGGCTACGCCCAGGAGCTCTACCGCCTGCGCCAGCGCAAGGGTGTCACCCTCTCCGAGGCACGCCGCATCGTGCGCCGCAAATCGAGGAACCACTTCGGCTCCATGATGGTGCACATGGGCGACGCCGACACCCTCCTCTCCGGTGTCGACTCCCACTACCCCGACACCATCAGGCCGGCTCTCGAGGTGATCGGGAAGCAGCCGCAGTTGACGGGCGTCCACGGCATGTACATGATGATCTTCAAGAAGGGAATCTACTTCCTGGCCGATACCACGGTCGAGATCGAGCCGACCGCCGAGGAACTGGCCGAGACCGCGCTGCTGGCGGCGGAAAAGGTCAGGCTGCTAGACATCGAGCCCCGAGTGGCCATGCTTTCCTTCTCCAACTTCGGCTCCGTCAACCACGAACTTGCCCTCAAAGTGAAAAGAGCGGTGGAGCTGGTGAAGCAGAAGGCTCCGGATCTGGAGGTGGACGGCGAGATGCAGGCCGATACCGCGGTCAATGCGGAGCTTCTGGCCAACTACTCATTCTCATCCCTGAGCGGTCCGGCCAACATCCTGATCTTCCCGGACCTCAACTCCGGCAACATCTGCTACAAGCTGCTGCACCGTCTGGGGGGCGCCGAGGCCATCGGGCCGATCCTCATGGGCATGAAGAAGCCGGTCCACGTGCTGCAGCGCGGCGACGACGTCACCAACATCGTCAACATGGCGGCCATCGCCGTGGTCGATGCCCAGAGCGCCTGAGAGTAGGATCGATAGAGATTGAAGCGACAAAAAAGGGACCCGTCATGGGTCCCTTTTCTCGTTCAGGCTCCCGAAAAGAAGCTCCCCTTTTCCCGGCTTCTTTTCATTCCCTTTCCTCGCGTTATTTGCTATATATGACCGTCACGATCCCCTCCACCTGCTATGCGGTCTCTCAGACCATTCAAGGACGGTCACGCCGATGGAAGAAGTGCTGGACACACTCGATTCGCTGGACTCGGATCAGGAGTTGAAGATCGACAAGCCCTTCGCCTATGGCGTCGGCGCCTCCGTCGCTTTCCATCTGATCTGCGCCCTCCTGCTCATCGGCCTCCCTCAGGGGCCGCAGAGCCGCCAGTCCGTCACCTACATCGATCTCAGCCTCCCCCAGTCCCAAGCCCCCTCGACCTTCGTCCCTGCGACAAAAGAAGCGCCGGTCACGGTACCGAAGGTGCAGAAGCCTGAGGTCATGGCCGAGAAAGAGATCGTGCCCGATACTCCCCCGAAGCCCCAGGAGGCGGAAGGGCCGAAAGCGGTCCCCCAGCAACAGCAGGCGGCACAGGAGACGAGGCCGGAAGAGCAGCGCTCCGCCACCACCTTGGGTCTCGGCCTGACCAGGGGATACTTCAGGAGCCTTGCCGAAGGCGAAAGCCTGCGCCCGGCGGTGAAGGACTACTTTCTGGAGATGTTGGAGGGGATCAACAAGAAATGGTGGATGGATCAGCACTTCGACAGCAAATCGATCGCGCCGTTGGTGGTGAACATCGTGGTGGCCAGAAACGGCGAGATCGTCGGCAGCGAGGTCATGATCAGCTCCGGCAATTACCGCTACGACAGGGCGGTACTGGCGGCAATCAAGGCCGCAAGCCCGCTCCCGCCGCTTCCCGCCAGCTACCAGGGGGAGTATTTCCAGGCTCCGCTGCGGCTGGTCCCGCCGCTGAACCTGATGACCTGGTAAGGGGCTACCCCTCTTCCAGGTCGAGGTCGATAATATCGAGCGGCTCCTCGCCCGTCAGCGACGAGAGGCGTTGAGCCACGTCATGAAAGCCGGGATTATGCCTGTGTACCTCGCGGTATAGCTCGACCGCCTGGTCGACTGAACCGCCGGTCTCGTAGAGATAGGCCAGCTCGTAGCTCAAAGCCACCCACTCCCCGTCCGAAAGGACGTCCAGATCCCTTCCGCGTTGCAGAAGATCCTGCGCCTTTTCAGGCTCCCCTTTTTCACGGTAGCAGACAGCCTGTAGAGTCAGGCAATCCAGCCGGCGCTGGGGATTGCCCGCCGCTACGGCGAACTCCTTGATGGCCTGGCTGTACATCCCCATCTCCTTGTACCCCACGCCCAGATCGTAATGGGATTCCAGCTCATCAAGGTCGTCGGCCTGTTCGGCGGTGATGGCGGGGAAGATTTCCTGCCATCCATGCGTCACCTTGGGCTCGGTCTCTGGAAGTGCCTGTTCGGCCTCTTGCGCCTCTTCAAGCTGCAGCTCAAGTTCATGAGCGTCGACCTGCTCGATTTCATGGCCAAGCTCGGTCTCATGGGCAAGGTCGATCTCCTGCACAGCCTCGATCTCCTGTGCAGCCTCGATCTCCTGTGCAGCCTCGATCTCATCGGCAGGTTCGATCTCAAGGGCCGGCTCTAATTCATGAGCAGATTCGGGCTCATCAAGCTGCACAGCCTCTTGCGAATCTTCCGCCCACTCGATGTCAGGGAAGTCGGAGTCATCCGGCAGATCCAGATCGAGCAGCCCTTCGTCATCAGCAGTTAACGACGCATCGTCATCGGAAACAAAAGGATCAGACGGCAGCTCTATTTCTACAGGGAAAGGTGCCTCGGCGGGAGCAGCGGTGTCGCCAAATGCTGGCGCCTCCTCAAACGGTGAGGCGGCCGGGAAAGCATCGGAGAAGACGGATTCTTCTGCAACCGCAACCGGAGGCTCCCCTTCGCCAAACGGAGAGGGAGCTTCTTCAAACGGCGAGGCGGCCTCCTCTCCAAACGGAGATGGAGCCTCTGCGAAAGGAGATCCTACCTCGACACTCTCACCAAAGGCGCAAGGCGGCTCTTCCGCAGGGAACTCCTCAAGTTCCAGAGACCTCGAGAAATCGAGTGGCAGCTCTACCTCGGACACTGCCGGTTCGCTGGTCATCCCTCCATCGTCATCAAGATCCAGCTCTATCTCTTCCTCCCAGTGAGAGGCGAGATCGGGCATTGCCGCCTCTCCTACACTTACCCCGGTAACTTCAGATGGGGCGGGAGTATCAAAAGCGCTCGGGGCTTCCGGTTGAGCGGGTGCGGGCTCGAAGGCGCTCGGCGCCTCGGTCTCCGGGGACGAGAAAGGATCCTGCGTCGAATAACTCTCCCCTGCGGCCTGGCTCTGCTGCTCCAGGGCTCCCAGCTTGTCGAACTCTCCCGCCGCCTCGTAGAGCCGCCTGAGCCCGTCAAGAAGGCGCGGTTCCCGGGCGAAATCCGGGGGAAAGGAGAGGAAGACGGCTTCGGCTGTGGCCGACGCGCCATGGTCGATGAAGCGCGGCAGGTGAAGTTCCAGAAGCGACAATGCCCCGCGGCAATCGCCGCTATCCAGGTGAAAACGGATGCCCCCCTCAAGGACGCTGAGGTCGTCCGGAAAGAGGTTCATCATCTGGTGGAATGCCTCCTTCAAACCGGCTGAATTCCCGGCCTTGCGCTCGGCTTCGGTCAGCAGCTTCCAGGCGGCAATGCTTCGGGGATCCCGCTTGACCTTCTCCTTAAGGGCGGCGATGGCGGCTGGATAGTCCCCCGCGGCAATCTTTGCCGATACTTCATCCAGGTCATCCTGCTGCCGGTCAGGGAAGAGCTGGCGCATGCGCTCCCCGACCTGCTTCGCCGCCGCACCGTCGCCGCGTGTCTTCAATGAGGTGAGCAAACTGGCGAAGGCGTCGTAGGCGGCATCGCCGGCACCCGTGGAGAAGAGGAGTTCGGCATGCTTAAGCCTGGTCGCAGCATGGTCGCCGTCTACCACCAGCATCTGCTCGAGGACCTTTACCGCCGCATTGAGATCCCCTTCCTTCTCGTATTGCGCAACGACCTGGCTGTACTCCGCAAAGGCATTGCCGACCAGTCCCTGCTTGTGGTTCAGTGAGGCAACCAGGAGGGTGATTGCAATGTTCCCGGGGGACAGACGCTGGATCTGCTTGTAGACAGCGATGGCTTTCAGGAAGTAGGAGTTCTCGGCATAGTCCTTGGCGATGTCCTCGTATTGCGCGATGGCCTCTTCCTTCCTGTTGTCACGCACCAGGAGCTCGGCAAGTTTCTGTCGGTACCTGATCTCCTTGGGCTCGAGCGCGACCACCTGCTGGTAGTCCTTGATGGCCTTGTCCAGCTGGCCTTTCAGTAGGAAGCGCTGAGCACTCTCGAGATATTTATCCTTTTTAGAAGCCAATTTACGCCTCGTATCACGCAGAAATATTAAGTGCTAAAACTAAAACAAACGGGCTTCCGTGTCAAGACTGATGCTGCCTAAGGGCGCGAATGATTTGCTTTAGCCTCGCAAGCTCGTCTGGGCTGAGTGTTCTGTCGTGGTAAACCGCGCTTCCGTAGACAGAGGCGAACTCACTGACCTGAGGATCGCCGACCCCGTCCGCAAGTTCGAAGAGCCCAGCTCCTTCCCGGTATGCAGCAGGATAGCGCTTCCTGACCACACGGATAAAGCGCCTGAGGATCTTCTCCTCCCGGCTCCTCGGCGCCTTCAGGTAGAGTAAAACCAGACCCGCCACCATCACCAGGGCCGCTGCGACGCCGGCCAGAGTTTTCCAGAACCGTTGCGGCAGCCGCAGATTGCGCGCCTTGCCGCCGGCGGTCCTGATGAGCGAGATCTGCTTGTCCAGGTCATAGGTGATAACCGCCTTGTTCCAGAAGAACCCGAGCGCATCGACATACATCCGCAACTGCCTCGCCGCCCCGTTATTGCGGGCGAAGCCGATGGACCAGGCGCTGGGGTCGATGGAGACCCAGCCGCGATCCGGGTCAAAGGCCTCGACCCAGACATGCGCCATGTCTTCGGTCACCAGGTAGTAGCCTCCCATGGCGTTATAGCTCCCTCCGCGGTAGCCCCCGACCAGGCGGGCCGGCACCCCTGCCAGCCGCAGCACCGTGGCGCAGGCCGAGGCGAACAACTCGCAGTGCCCCCTTTTCTTGACGAAGAGAAACGAGTCCAGCGGATCGGCCCCCGTGGGGAGACCGGTGGTGGCATAGGCCAAGCTCTGCCCGCGAAAAAACCGCTCGACCAGCCTGAGCTTTTCCGGGACGCTCAGCCCCGGACGCGCGAACTCGAGCCCCTTGGCCCGCATCCTGTCCGAGACCGTCGGCGGGAGGGCCAGGTAGAACTTTCGGTCGACGTCTCCTTTCACGGAAATGACCTCTGACAGGACGGAATCCGCCTGGTACTTCACCCGTTTGTCCGGGGCATACTGGGCCATGAAGACGTCATCACCGAAGGCGCTGTTGCGCAGGCCCGAGATGCTTCTTGGGATGTTCAGGGCCAGCAGATACGGGTTTCGAGAGGGCTCGGGGTAGATCTCCTGGTGCACCGCTGTCCCCTGCCCCACCCTGATGATCTGCTCGTTTTCGGGGACAGGAAGGCGCACCCAGTCGTTTCCCTTGAAGCCGTTGAGGACTATGCCGCGCCAGTAGAGCTTCTGATCGGGAACACGCTGCGAAGTGGCGCGCAGCACCACGCTCTTCACCTCGGAGACGGAGGAGGAGCCACCGGGCCTTACCCGGTCGGTGAAACCGGTCTTCTTCTCCCCGGGCTGGTTCATGAAATCCCAGAGCGGATACTGGGTCCTCGGGAGCACCACGAACAGGAAGAGGAGGATCGGGAGCGAGGCCACCGGCATAAGGCCCGCCACCCCCAGCACCTTCTTGACCTCCTCCTTCCGCAGCGTGAGCTCAGGGTCCTGGGCATGGAAGGTCAGCACCACCAGGGAGACCCCCAGCAGGAGCAGGAGCAGGAGGAGGTACAGGATGAAGAGGGCCGAGAGGTTGTAGAGCGACGAGGCGGCCAGGCAGAAGAGGGAGAGGGCGAAGACCTGGAGATAGTTCCTGCCGCTACGCTCGCCGAGCATCCTGATGCCGAGGAAGATGACCAGCAGGTCGGCGGTGACCTGGATCATGTTGTTCAGCGAGAACCCCGACGCGAAGTAGAGGAAAAGCGCGATGGAAAGCGGGGTCAGGACGCGCCCCGAGAGGGTCCGCCTGCTTCGGTCCAGATAGATCCCCGCGACCAGTGCGGCCGGGAAGAGGAACCGGGGGATGGGGTCCAGGTACGGCTGGAGGGGGAGGTAGCCTATTAACGCGATGCAGACGGTAAGCCCGCTGAGAAGCCCCTTAATTCTGACCATATACCGCAAGCTCTCCGAGCAGTTTCAGCCTGTGCGTTCTGGTGGCGCCGGGGGGAATCACCTGGTCGCCGAGTTTGAGGCCCGCCGGACGCCCCTCCTTGATGAACCGGTTCACCAGGTAGGAGCAGTACGACAGCCGCTCATCCAGGTCCCGCCCCGGGATCTGGTCCAGTTCCAGGACCACCGGCTCCTCTGCCGTGGCCGTCATTTCCTTCACCTTCAGGACCTCGTGCTTGGCCGACAGGCGCCAGTGGATGAATTTCGGCGGCTCCCCTCCGGTGTAATCCGTGATCTTGGCCACCTCCCCTTCGTACCCCTTGGCGGCAATGTCCCTTGCCTGCCCGGCATCGGGCCTCCCCCCCTGGAACAGCCCCCCCGCGGTACGCGGCGCGGGAAAGACGACGAAGGACCCCGGAACGGGAATCATCGTGTAGCGGATGAAGAAATTCACAGGGAAGGGGGAGCTGATCCGGGCGCTCTCCAGACTTCGCCTGCCGCGGTGGTCGAAGGAGACGAGGAGCGAAGCGGTCTGGGGCTTGCGGGGGTCCAGCATCAGGAAGTGGACGGGGCGGCCGGCGATGGTTGCGGTGAGGAGAAAGGATGGCAGGAACCTCCTGTGGTTCTCTATCTGGACAGAGGCGAGGGTCCTGGTCCCGGCGTAGAGCTCGTCGGGGACGCGGACCGTGAGCGAGAGGCCGCGGATGTTCATCCAACCGAGCAAACCGGAAACCGCCATGAAGGCGAGCATGGCTGAGACGATGAGAAAGAGAAGGTTATTCCCGGTGTTTACCGCTGCAACGCCCAGAAGAAGCGTGGACGCCACGTAAAACGCCCCCCCCTTGGTGAGACTTATGTGAGAGGGAGCGGTATTTCCTTCAGTATCGCGCTTAATATCTGCTCCTTGTCCACCCCTTCCTGCTCGGGGCGGAAGATCAGGCGGTGCGCGCAGACGACCCGCGCCACCTCCCTTACGTCCTCCGGGATGACGAAAGACCTCCCGTGCAGGTATGCCGCGGCTTTGGCGGCATCGACCAGCCCGATCCCTCCGCGGGTCGAGATGCCGGTCAGGATGAGCGGGTGCTGGCGGGTCGCCTTGACGATGGCGTAGACGTAATCGGTCACCCTCTCCCCTATGTAGACCTGGGTCTTCACCGTCCGGATCGCTTCCAGGAGATCCTCCTTGCCGATCATGGGGGCGATATGGAGGATCTCTTCGCGGATGCTGCCGTGCATGAAGATGGACTTCTCGGTCTCCTCGGGGGGGTACCCTATCCCGGTCTTGATGATGAAGCGGTCCATCTGCGATTCGGGAAGTGGATAGGTCCCCACCTGTTCGACAGGATTCTGGGTGGCGAGGACCAGGAAGGGGTCGGGAAGCTGGTAGGTCACCCCCTCCACCGTCACCCGGCGTTCCTCCATGGCCTCCAGGAGGGCGCTCTGGGTCTTGGGCATGGCCCGGTTGATCTCGTCGATGAGGACTATGTTGTTGAAGATGGGCCCTCGTATGAAGGTGAAACGCCCCTCGGTGCGGTCGTATATGGAGAGTCCGGTGATGTCGGAGGGAAGGAGGTCGCTGGTGCATTGGACCCGCCCGAAGGAGAGCCCGAGAGAGCTGGCGAAGGCCAGCGCCATGGTGGTCTTGCCGAGACCGGGGATATCCTCCAGCAGGATGTGCCCCCCGGTCAGCAGGGTCATGAGGCAGAGCCTCACCGCCCTCCCCTTCCCCTTCAGATGCTGGCCAACCAGATTGTCGAGGACCGCCACCATGTCGTCGCGTTTGGGCAGGCTTTCCAACGTGCACCTCCTGGGCAGCAACCGATTCATTATAGCAGAGAGGGCTGGTAATAGAAAAGGGGCCCCCGGGGAGTCCCCTTTCGAAATATCAGAGGCTTTCAGGGGGGATGAATCCCCCTCTAAAGCTGCCCCATGAACTTGTGGGTCTGGGGGATCACCCGGACCTCCTTGAGCTGGGAGGCGATCTCCTGGAACTCCAGCATCCTCAGAGGCGAGGTCGGGATGGTGCCGTCGGGAAGGGTAACGGGCTGCAGGATGAGCGGGATCTCTTCGTCGACTGCCGCAATCATGTCGCAGCTGCGCTGGATCTCCCAATCCGCGGTGGTCTGGTCGATGACCACCTTGACGTAGACCTTCCTCTGGGAGGCAAGCTTCAGGAACTCCTGGTGCTCGTACCAGAGCCCGTTGCAGCCTGAGGCGGAAGGGAGCTTGATGTCCATCCCGATGTAGTCGAGGTGTGGGAGGAGCGGCTCGAGTGCCTGCGGGAGAGAGCCGTTGGTCTCGAGGTGGATGGGGAGGAGCCTCCTCAGCTTGGGAAGCCACTCCAGCAGGAAGGCTCCGTGCAGCAGCGGTTCTCCGCCGGTGACACTGATCGAATGATGGGTACCGGGCCAGCCGATGGTCCAGCTCTCGATGAGAGAGAGGACCCGGTCGCAGCTCACCGGGTTCGGCACCGGGAAGAAGTCGCGTCGCCCCGGTGTCAGCTCCAGCAGGCACTCCTCCGGGACGGCCGTCATCCCCGGGGTGTCGCAGAAGGTGCAGTTGAGGTTGCACCCCGAGAAGCGCAGAAACGCCTGGCGCAGCCCGACCAGTATCCCCTCCCCCTGGATGGAGGAGAAGCATTCGACCATGCCGGCAGCGTTATTCATAGTAGCTCGCCGAGGCAAAGTCCGACTCCCAGACGGTGACGATCTCGACCTTGACGTTGTCGTTTCCGAGGATCTTGGTCAGCTCGCCGTAGAGGTAGCGGGCGATGTTTTCCGAGGACGGGGACAGAGTGGAAAAGGGGGGAAGCTCGTTGAGGTATTTGTGATCCAGGGTCTTCAGGAGCGCGTTGGTCTCCCTCTTGAGGATCTTGAAGTCCACGCCCAGGCCGGCCTTGTCGAGCTCGTTGGTGGTGATGGAGACCTCGACCTTCCAGTTGTGGCCGTGCAGATTTTCGCAGTCGCCCTGATAGTTGATGAGGTTATGGGCCGCGGCGAAGGCTGTGTGAATGGTTAGACGGTACATGCTTCCTCCGTGATTAATGATATGCGGGTAAATATAGCACGGCCCCCGGGGCATGACCAGAAAAAGACCAACAGTGGCGGCAAGGTGAGGGAGCCAGGGAGGCGGAACTAGATGTCGATGCTCTCACCCGGTTTAAGCCGCGGCGCGGCGGGGGAGGTCATGGAGTTGTAGGCGAGTACGAAAAAGAGTACGACCAGCGAGGCGAGGAGCAAAAAGGTCGGCGCCAGCGGCGCCCGATCGTTGGCTGTGCTGCCCTGAACGAATCCCGCGACGGCAACGAGCGCACCCCACCCTCCCAATATCCAGCCGACTATGAAGCCGAGATAGGTAAGGCGGGACTCGTCGGCCATCCCCCAGAAGAGAAATCGTGAAAGTTCGGCATGAAAAAAGGTGGCCAGTATGACGCAAATGACGCCGGCCACCATGAACCTCATCCCGCTGCGAACCGTTTTCCTACGCATTACCCGAACCCCACGCCCCCTGCATCCTCACCTCTCGCACCAGCTCACGTCCCCTATCCCCTTCCTCAGGACCTCGGGGACATCTCCAATGAGACTTACCACCGAACTGACATCCGCGGTAAGCTCGCCGCCGTCGACCACGAAGTCCAGGAGCTTGCCGAGATCGGATTCCACCTGCCAGGGGTTGCCGATGGGGTCCTCGCCGGAGAGATTCGCGCTGGTGGTGACGATGGGCGCGCCGAGCTCCTTCACGATAGCGAGGCAGATCTTGTTGTCGGGAATCCTGATGCCGACGGTACGCTGCTTGGTGAGCAGGAGGTCGGGCACCACCGAGTTGGCCTCCAGCACGAAGGTGTACGGGCCCGGAAGGAGCCTCTTCATGACCTTGAAGGCGTAGTTGCTGACCTTCGCGTACTGTGCTATCTCGGAAATGTCGGTGCAGATGAAGGAGAAGGGTTTCTTGCGGTCGCGCTGCTTGATGAGGTAGATCCGCTCGATCCCCTTCTTGCTGAAGATGCTGCAACCGATGCCGTAGGTCGTGTCAGTCGGGTAAGCCACGACGCCGCCCTTTTTGAGGGCGTCGACCACTTTGCTGACCAGCCGGGGTTGCGGGTTTTCGGGATTTATCTCGATCAGCATGCTCTACTCGCTGGGGTTCAGGCCCAGAAGCGGCTCGTGGACGAACCGGCCGTGCTTCTGGATCAGGATGTCGTCGAACCAAAGTTCGCCGTCGCCGGTCAGGATCTTCACCATGTCCCAGTGGACCGCAGACCGGTTGCCGTTGTCGCACTCGTCGTAGGCCTGGCCGGGGGTGAAGTGGATGGAGCCGAAGATCTTCTCGTCGAAGAGGATGTTGCGCATCGGCACCCGGATCTTGGGATTGACCCCGATGGCGAACTCGCCTACGTAGCGGGCCCCCTCGTCGGTGTCGAGGATCTTGTTGAGCTCTTCATCCATACCGGGAGAGGTGGCCTTGACGATGCGCCCCTTCTCGAACTCCAGTCGGACGTTGTTGAATTCCTTCCCCTGGTAGACCGTGGGGCAGTTGTAGGTGATGTACCCCTCGACCGAGTCGCGTACCGGCGCCGAAAAGACCTCGCCGTCGGGGATGTTGAGCCGGCCGTCGCACTTGATGCCGGGGAGCCCTTTGATGCTGAAGGAGAGGTCGGTATCGCCCGCCACGATGCGGATCCGGTCGGCGGCGTCCATGCAGGCCTTGAGGGCATCCTGCTTCCTCGACTCCTCCTCCCAGTCCATGCAGCAGGCCGCGAATAGATAATCCTCGTACTCGTCCAGGCTCATCCGAGCTTCCTGCGCGGCCCCGTGGGTGGGATAGCGGGTGATGACCCAGCGGGTGTGCTTCACGCGCCGGTCCACGATCGGGCGCACCAGCTTCGACCAGGCGATCATGTTGCCCTGGTTGGCCTGGGCCATGGCCATCGAGTTGTCTGATGCGGTGAGGCCGATATAGACGTTCACCTTCTTCATGAACTCGAGCTTGTGCTCTGGGAAGTAGGAGATCTGGTCCTGATTGGCGGAGTTGAAGAAGTAGCGGTTGATGTCGGGGATGGTGAAATCGTACTCGACGTACTTCGCCCCCTTCTCGAGGCAAAGGGCGTAGATTTCCTTGACCAGAGGCGCGGCCTCCAGCCCGGAGCTCGAGATCATGACAATGTCGCCCGGCTGCACCCGAGCCGAATAGTTGACGAGGACTTCAGCGAGCTGTCTTATGCGAGGATCTTTCATACCGGTACCCCCAGTAGTGAGTTGAGTTGACGGGTGCGGCGCATTGCGGTTTTAATTCACCATTCACCATTCACCATTCACGTCTTTTCACCTTCCCGTATGTCCGAACCCTCCGCTGCCTCTCTCGGTCTCATCGAGTTCCTGGACCTCCACGAAGCTGGCCCTTTCGCAGCGTGCGAAGACGAGTTGGGCGATCCTTTCCCCGTCGTTGAAGGTGAAGGAGTCCGAACCGAGATTGATCATGATGACGCCGATCTCGCCGCGGTAATCGGCGTCGATGGTCCCGGGAGAGTTGACCAGGGCGATACCGTGCCTGAGGGCGAGCCCGCTCCTGGGCCTCACCTGCCCCTCGTAGCCCGGCGGTATCTCCATGGCAAGCCCGGTCGGGACCAGCGCCCTCTCCCCCGGGTGCAGGGTGAACGGGGCATCCAGGGCGGCATGCAGATCGACGCCGGCCGCATGCTCCGTCTGATAGGCCGGGATGGAGCTCTCCCTGAGCCTCTTTATCCTGACAGTGAAACCGTTCATATCACACGTGGATTTGGCTGTCTGCGAAGGAAGTCGTGCCGACCCTCCCCAGCATCACCAGGGTTAGGGTGGAGTTGTCGAGGATGTTGTTGGCGAGTCTCATGATGCTGTCGGAGTCAACCCGTTCGAAGCCCTCCATGATCTCGGAGAGGGGCATGGGAGCGCCGAAGTAGATCTCGTTCTTGGCCAGCCGCGACATCCTGTTGTCGCTCGATTCCAGGGAAAGGAGGAGGTTCCCCTTCAGCTGCTCTCGGGCCGCGTCCAGCTGCACCTGCGGTACCGGCTCTTCCTTGAAGCGGCGGAGTTCGCGCAGCATGATTTCGATGAGCTCCGTGCTGTTTTCCGGGCTGGCGCCGGCGTAGACCACCAGGGATCCGGCGTCGGCATGGGAGGCGAGGTAGGAGTAGACCGAGTAGGCCAGCCCGCTCTTCTCGCGCACCTCCTGGAAGAGACGGGAGCTCATGGAGCCGCCCAGGATGGCGTTCATCACGAAGGCGTCGTAGCGCTGGGGGTCGCTCTGCTGGACGCCTTTGACGCCCAGGCAGACGTGAACCTGCTCCAGGTCCTTCTCGACCAGCTCGATCCGGCGCTGATAAACAGGCAGCGGCCATTCGCTGCGCCCGTTGCCGCCTGCAATGGAACTGAAATGCTGCTCGACCAGCGAGACCAGCTCCTCATGGGTCAGGTTGCCAGCGGCGGAAACGATGATGTCGTCCCCGCGGTACATCTGGTCCCTGAAGCCCATGATGGATTCACGGGTCAGCCCGGAGACGCTCTCCTCGTCGCCGAGGATCGACATCCCCAGCGGGTGCCCCTTCCAGAACTGCTGATGGAAGATGTCATGGATCAGGTCGTCGGGGGTGTCCTCCATCATGTTGATCTCCTGGAGCACCACGCGGCGTTCCTTTTCGATCTCTTCGGGGTCGAAGGTTGAATGGAGGAAGAGGTCCGTCAAGAGGTCGACGGCGTTGGGGAGGAACTTGTCCAGCACCTTGGCATAGTAGCAGACGTACTCGCGGCTGGTGAAGGCGTTGAGGACACCGCCCACCGAGTCGATCTCCCTGGAGATGTCCAGGGAACTGCGGCGCTCGGTCCCTTTGAAGAGGAGATGCTCGATGAAATGGGCCACGCCGTTCAGCTCCCGCCTTTCGTGGCGGGAGCCGTTGGCAACCCAGATACCGATGGAGACTGAGCTGGCATACGGTATCCGCTCGGAGATGACGCGGATACCGTTATTGAGGATGGTCTTGTTTATCATGGCTTGAACTATACCGTGACGTCAGGAAAATGCCAGCTAGGCCCGCGGTCTTACTCCGTGAAGGTGGCGCCCAGCGCCTCTTTCCTGGAGAGCTTGATTTTGCCCTGCTTGTCGATGCCGATGCACTTCACCAGCACCCGGTCTCCTTCGTTGAGGACGTCGGTGACGTTCTTTACCCGCTCGGTGTCGAGCTCGGAGATGTGAACCAGTCCGTCGGTGCCCGGGAAGATCTCCACGAAGGCGCCGAACTCCATGACCTTCTTGACGGTGCCCATGTAGAGCTTCCCTTCTTCGGCCTCGGCGGTCAGGTTGCGGATCATCTTGATGGCGAGATCGCAGGCTTCCTTGTTGGTGGAAGCGATGTTGATCTTGCCGGTGTCCTCGATGTCGATGCTGACGCCGGTAGCCTCGGTGACGCTCCTGATGTTCTTGCCGCCGGAGCCGATGACGTCGCGGATCTTGTCGACCTTGACCCAGATGGTGGTGATGCGCGGGGCGAAGGCGGAGAGGTCGGATTTCGGAGTGGCCAGGGTCTTGGCCATCTCGCCCAGGATGTGCAGCCTGCCGTCCTTGGCCTGTGCCAGCGCGGCCTGCATGATCTCGCGGGTCACGCCGCCGATCTTGATGTCCATCTGCAGCGCGGTGACGCCTTCGGCGGTTCCTGCCACTTTGAAGTCCATGTCGCCCAGGTGGTCCTCGTCGCCCAGGATGTCGGAGAGGATGGCGAAGTCGTTGCCTTCCTTGATGAGGCCCATGGCGATACCGGCGACCGGCGCCTTGATGGGGATACCGGCGTCCATCATGGAAAGGGCACCGCCGCAGACGGTGGCCATGGAGGAGGAGCCGTTACTCTCGGTGATGTCGGAGACGATCCTGATGGTGTAGGGGAAGTCGTCATGCTTGGGGAGCACCTTCTGCAGGGCGCGCTCGGCCAGCATGCCGTGACCGATCTCGCGACGGCCCGGGGCCAGCCTGAAGCTGGTCTCGCCGACGGAGTACGGGGGGAAGTTGTAGTGCAGCAGGAACTTCTTCCTGGAATCGCCGTAGAGCGAGTCGATGCGCTGCTCGTCCACCGAGGTGCCCAGGGTGGCGGCCACGATGGCCTGGGTCTCGCCGCGGGTGAAGAGTGCGGAACCGTGGGCACGGGGGAGAAGACCGGTTTCGGTGCTGATGGTGCGGATGGTCTTGGTGTCGCGGCCGTCGATGCGCTGGCCGTCCTTGATGATGTGCTCACGGACCAGGTCGTACTCGAAGTCCTCGATGAAGCCCTTGATCTCCTTCTCTGCCCCTTCGTACTCGGGGGCGAGGGCGGCGATGGTCTCCTCGGTGATGGTGTCGATGGCGGTGTGGCGCTCCATCTTGGTCTTGATGCGCACGGCCTCTTTCATGCCGTTGTAGGCCAGGGCGCGCACCCGCTCCTTGAGCTCGGCGTTCACGACCGGGGGCTCGATGACGCGCTTCACGGTGCCCACCTTGGCTGCCAGCTCTTCCTGGGCGGCCAGGATCGGCTGCACGGCGGCATGGCCAAAGAAGATGGCTTCCAGCAGGTCGTTTTCGGAGACCTCGGAGGCGCTCCCTTCCACCATGAGGATCGCGTCCTTGCTGGCGGCGATCACGATCTCCAGATCGCTCTTCTCTTCCTCTTCGGCGCTCGGGTTGGCGACCAGCACGCCGTCCACGCGGCCGACCTTGACGCCGGCGATGGGGCCTGCGAAGGGAACGTCCGAGACCATCAGCGCCGCGGAGGCGCCGATCATGGCGAGGATGCCCGGGTCATGGTCCTTGTCCGCCGACATCACGGTGGCCATCACCTGGGTGTCGTTCATGAAGTTTTCCGGGAAGAGCGGCCTGATCGGACGGTCGATGAGGCGGGAGGTGAGGGTCTCGTTGTCGGAGGGACGCCCCTCGCGCTTGAAGAAGCTGCCGGGAATCTTGCCGCCGGCGTAGGCCTTCTCCTGGTAGTTGACGGTCAGCGGGAAGAAGCCCTGGCCTTCCTTGGCGGTCTTCATGGCGACGGCGGTGACGAGTACCATGGTGTCGCCGCTCTTGATCATGACTGCGCCGCTTGCCTGCTTGGCGATCCAGCCCGTTTCTATGCTGATGGTCTTGCCACAGCATTCTGCCTGTACTGTGTGTTTCATTTACGGCCTCCTGATGTACTACTTGTGGTTGGTGTTGGGGCCGCCGAGAAAAGGGCCTTGCAGGCGCGGCGAAGCGCTGCAGGGCAGTTTTATCCACGCCCCCAACAATGAAAAAGGGCACTAGGCCCTTGCGAAAAAGAGGAAAGGCAATATACCCGTAGAGGTATACTGCCTTTTCTTACCTTCTGATACCGAGTTTAGCGATAATCGCCTTGTATCTGTCGACGTCTTTCTTCTTCAGGTAATCGAGCAGACCCCTTCTCTGACCGACTATCTTCAACAGACCGCGACGGCTGTGATGATCTTTCTTGTGCACCTTGAAATGCTCAGTCAGATAGGTGATTCTTTCAGAAAGAATCGCGATCTGCACTTCCGGCGAACCGGTGTCCGAGTCGTGCAGCTTATGAGCTGAAATGATTTCCTGCTTCTTTTCAGTTACCAACATGAGATTCCCACCCCCTTCCACTTTCTTTATTATATCTGACACCACGCAGGTTTAGTAGCGCGGGAAAGATCGACATCCCCAACTTAGTACCATAAAAGTGGCTACGTGTAAAGGATAATAGCTAGTTGAATACCCTCGCCAGACGCAGTCTCGAGTCGGTTTGACACTGCGCCACCGCGAGGAATTTCTCCCCCTCATAGAGCCTCACCTGCTCGCCGGCCACGAGGTCCGGCAGCGGCTGAACGAAGTCGGATTCCGCGGGAACCACGCCGTTTCGCACCTTCCTCCCCCCCTCCGGATTGAGCTCGAGCCTTTTCAGGTGGCAAAGCGCCAGGTCCAGCGAAAGGAGGAGCGATTCCTGATCCTTGCACTCGGCGAGCTCCGCGATCTTCACGGCCTGCTCCTCACGGAAGGCACCGCTCCCAAGGCGCCGGAGCTCGATGAGGTGGGCGCCGCAACCGAGGGCCTCGCCGATGTCGGTGGCCAGCGTGCGGACGTAGGTGCCACGGGAGCAGCGCACGGTGAAGGAGGCTTCCGGAAGGCGGATCCAGTCGAAGGTGAGGGAATGGATCACCACCTCGCGGGCCTCCCTCTCGACCTCCACCCCCTTGCGGGCCAGCTTGTAGAGCGGCACGCCGTCGCGCTTGATGGCCGAGAACATCGGGGGAAGCTGGGAAATCCGCCCGAGGAAGCTCTTGGCCACCCGCTCCAGGTCCTCCGGGCAGAGGTGCGTCCAATCCCTCTCCGAGGTCGGCGTCCCGGTGAGATCCTGGGTGTCGGTGGTGATGCCCAGCCTGAGCACGGCCCGGTACTCCTTCTCGGACTCGTCCAGGAACTGGATCGCCTTGGTCCCCTCGCCCACCGCAACCGGGAGCACACCGGTGGCGAAGGGGTCGAGCGTGCCGGTGTGGCCCACCTTCTTCTGCCCTATGGCGCGCCTGACCATGGCCACGACGTCATGGGAGGTGACGCCGGGCTCCTTGTCAATCACGAAAAAACCGTTCAGCATCCGCGCATCTGCTCCAGGCGTTCGAAGACCAGCGCCTTCACCTCCGCGAGGCTCCCCCTGATGGTGCACCCTGCGGCGTTGTGGTGCCCGCCGCCGCCGAAGTGGGCCGAAGCGGCCGCCACATCGACCTTACCCTTGGACCTGAAGCCGACCTTGTAGAGGTCTTCCTCGATCTGGCGGAAGAAGAGCGCCACCTCGACTCCGCGTATCGAGCGCGGATAGTTGATGAAGCGGTCGGTGTCCTCGGCAGTCGAGCCGGTCTGGCGGTACATGTCGAGGGTCACCGTCACCGACGCGTACTCGCCGCTGGAGGAGATGGTCAGATCGGAGAGAGCCAGGGCCAGGAGGGCGATCCTCTGCTTCGGCTCGCTCTCGTAGAGGTGCTCGTTGACGTCCCAGGCGTTGACCCCTTTGGCGATCATTTCACCGGCGATGGCGAAGGCCTCGGGATTCGAGTTCGAGTAGTGGAAGCTCCCGGTATCGCTGAGGATCGCCGTGTAGATGCA
>NZ_JBXKJL010000006.1:0-8567 GCF_056994735.1 Geomonas sp. | reverse complement strand
CATGATCCAGACCGAGGAGAGGTCGGCGACGGTGTAGAGGCTCTTGGATGGGTCGGCCAGCTCGCCGACGATGGCGTGCTTCTCGGTGATCACCCCGCCGAAGGGGGAGCGGACGGGCAGTAGCGGGTTCTTGTGGCCGCTCCCCTTGAGCTCGGAGACGGAGAGTCCGTAGAGGGAGAGACGCTCGCTGTCGGTATGCAGCTCCGCCTGTGCGGTCTTGAATTCGGTCTCGGCCTGCATGATCTCCTTGCGGGCGGCGATCTTCTTCTCCACTAGGGCCTTGATGCGGTCCATGTTGGACTGGGCCAGCGCCAGCTTGGTCTTAGACTGTTGGTAGCGGTTGATCGCTTCGCCTAGCTCCACACTGTCGAGGGCGACCAGCGTCTGGCCGGCGGATACGCTGTCGCCGAGCGAGGCTTTCACGGCCACTATCTTGCCGCTGATACGCGGGGAGACGTGTGCCATGCGGTCGGCATTGGCCTCGACCTTGCCGGTGGCGCTGATCGCCCCGGGCAGCCGCTCTTTTTGAGCCGGCGCCACCACCACTCCGTTTTGCTTCTGCATCTCCTTCGTCATCTTCACCGCGTTGGCCTTGCCGTGCTCCTCGTCCACCTCTGCGGCGTGGCCGGCCTTTTCTTCAGAGTGGCCCGCTCCCTCTTTATGTCCTGCTTCTTCCGTCTCGCCGCTTTTGGCCTGGGAGGTGCGATAGTAGAGACCTCCGCCCGAAACGGTGGCCAGGATTAATCCGATGATGATTGCCTTCTTGTTCACTTCACACCTCCGGTGAGTTCAGTTGCCGTCGCCGTTTCCAGCGCTGCCAGCGCCGTTAGCCGGTCATGCAGGGCCTTCAGGTATCCTTCATTCACGGCCAGGAAGGTCTTGTCCTGCTCGATGATGGCGAGAATTCCCGTCTCCCCCAGCCGATACGCTTCCTGGGTCAGTTTCAGGTTTTCCTCGAATTGGGGGATGATCCCGCTCTGGTAAATCGAGAGGGTCCGGTCCGCGTTGAGGAAGGCGGCATAGGCGGTCTCGACTTCACGATCGATGGCTCTCCCTGCCGCGTCGAGCCTCGTTTCGCTGCTGTTCCGACGAGCCCTGGCCTCCTGGACCGCCGCCTGGTTCTTGTCGAAGACCGGGATGGGCATGGATAACTTCAGCGCTACCAGGTAGGCCGTCTCCCTCCCTTCCAGAGGGCCTATCTCCATGGTGGTGGTTTCGCGCATGACGGCGAGGCCGGCGGTGAGGTTGGGCGTCGATTCGGCGCCGGCCAGGGTGATCTCCGCTTCACCCTTGCCCTTTTCAGCCTCCAGGGCTTTCAGGTCAGGCCGCCTCGCGCGTGCCTGCTCTTTCAGCCCGGCGACCGTGGCCGGCACGGTCCCTTCGATCTGCAGCCGTGCCGGGGTTTGCGGGTGTTCATCGGGCGGCAGCCCCATGAGTGTTCCCAGCTTCGCCTCGGTCCTGGCAAGCTCCGTGGCGGCCTCGATCCTGGCGGCCTCGCTGCGGGCAACCTCGACCCTCACCAGGTTCATCTCCAGTTCGGGGACGTCACCGGCGGCGAAGCGCTCCTTGCTGACCTGGAAAAGCTGGCGGTTCAGCTCGATGAAGCGGTCCGTCAGGGCCAGCCGTTCCTGGGCGAGGAGAAGATCGTAGAAGGCCGACTTCACCTCTCCCCGCAGCAATCTCTCCCTGTCGGCCAGCTGCCATCGATTGATCTCGACCTCCCGCTCGGCGACCGTCAGGCGTTTCTCCCTCTTTCCGGAAAGGAGAAACTCCTGCGAAACGCCTAGCGAGACGATGCTTTCGCCACTGCTGCCGGTGAGGGCGCCGGTGCCTCCCTCCAGTTCGATGACGGGGTTCGGAAGGAGCCCTGCCCGGACCTTGCCGGCCGCCCGAATGCCCGTCTCTTCCCGCAACGATCTCAGTTCGCCGTTATGCTGCAGCGAATATTCCAGTATTTGTGGCAGCACCAATAGCCTTGCCTCCCCGCGAGCGGAAAGAGGGGAGACGAGGCAAAGGAGTGCCGCCGCCATGAGCAACAGTCCTGTTGTCGATACAGATGTTCCCAAAGAGAAGCCTCCATAGAATTTCACGATTCGATTCGCCTTTTATAGGCAATAAATGCGTGCTTCGACAGGCTCAGCACGAACGGATCTACACAACCGGCTCAGTATGAATGGATCTTCACAACCGGCTCAGTATGAATGGATCTACACAACCGGCTCAGTATGGACGGATCTACACAACCGGCTCAGTATGAATGGATCTACACAACGGGCTCAGTATGGACGGATCTACACAACCGGCTCAGCACGAACGGATCTAATCTACCGGCTCAGTACGAGTGGTATTTGGACAAACTTTTACAGCCTTATTGTTCGGCCATTCACCCTGAGCTTGGTTCGGCCATAAACCCTGAGCTTGTCGAAGGGTTGGTTCGGCCGTTCACCCTGAGCTTGTCGAAGGGTGTGCAAATGATTCGATACTGGGGGGGGTGATGACGACGGTGCACAGTCACAGCGTGAGGCAGTTGGACACCATGACGGTGTGCCGCTGTCTCAGGCCGCAGCTATTCAGGCAAGATTCTGTGGGGGGATGAACTTGGGGAGGTAGACTTCTGGCAGATGCTTGAAGGGGGAAGCCGCTGCATGGGTGACGAAGATGGGCAGGTAGCTTAATTGAAAAGACGCAAGGGGAATGGTTGTATGGCAGTCGCAACTGCCGCAGGTGTCGCAGCCATCATAATCGTGGCCGTGAACCGGACAGCAGGGGCATTCATCGGAGGAGGAGATTGCCGATACCTGCGGGGCCGCTCCCTTCAGGCGGCCATCGTTAGCATGAGCCTTCTCGCAACCGCAATGGATGGTCGCGATCAGGATCACCACGAGGAGAACCCAGGAACAGAGTTTTTTCGGCACGTATCCTTGCATAGCGGCGATGATTACCATCGCTTGTAGAGAAAGTCAAGATTCTCTTAGACTCCCTGCTTCGTCCCGAGATCTTCTCTCTGTCTCAGTGCCTGCGCCTCTTTCTGTTCCGGCTTCCCCCCGCTTTTCTTCAGCAGGTATCATGGTATCTTTTTGACTGCTTGCCACAAGTGCTGTGATCGCACTCCCTGCGTCTGCATCGGCCTTGTTGTCTCCCGTCCGAAGACCAAGGGTGACGGGGCTGAAAGGAGCCAGAACCATGAGACGACTTATGCTGCTGTTCATTGCAACTGCGTTCCTGATCCAGGCGGGATGTGGTGGAGGGGGGGGAGCCGGAGCGGGCGGCTCGCAAGGCAGCACGGTTTCCGGGACGGCCTCCAAAGGGTTGATCAAGAACGGTACCGTGAAAATCTATGCCCTCAATGCCGACGGGACCCGCGGTAGCCTCCTGGCTGCCACCATGACCGACAGCAACGGCAGGTACAGCCAGAGCCTGTCGAGCTATGCCGGGCCGATACTGGCGGTGGCCTACGGCACCTACACGGACGAGGCCACCGGAGCCGGCGTGACTCTCGACGAGTCCAACGGGCTGCGGGCGGCACTCCCCTATGCCACCGGTACCGTTACTCTGCCGATCACAGCGCTGACCGACCTGGCGGTGCGCAAGGCGGGACCATCGTTGACCGCCACCAATATCACCAACGCCAACACCCTGGTCAGCACGCTCTTCAATGTCGACATCACCGGGTCCAACCCCGTCGATGCCACCGCCAGCGCTATGAGCGCCCCGGGCGTCACCTCTGCCCAGCGCAACTACACCCTGGCTCTTGCGGCCTTCTCCCAGATGGCCAGCACCAGCTCCGGGTCGACCCCCGCGCAGAAACTCGAGAATACCCTCATAACTGTCTCCCAGGGGATGACCAGTACCTCGATCAGCGAGGAGACGGCGACTGCCTTCACCAATGCCGTGACGATGTATCTGGATAGTCACAGCTCCATCAATGCCGTAGTAACCAATAGCGGCGGCAGCGCCCTGGTCACGGTTGGCAGCCATCCCGCCGTAATCACCCTGGCACTCTCCGGCGCCGGGAGTAACCTGTACGGCGGGAGTTTCACCCTTACCCTGCCGGCCGGGGTGACTCTCAAGGCCGAGAGTGACGGCACCGCCAGCAACTGCGTGATAGGTCTCACCGATACGACATCCGGCGCCGTCGTCGTCGGCAAATACACCCCCGCCTCCGGATCGGCCCCGGCTACTCTGAAGGCCGTGGTCGCCTCCTCAAGACCGATCGCCAACGGCTCTTTTCTCATCGTCAACGCCAAACTCGACAAAGGAGTGAACCCCAGCGTGACCTCCTTCACGGTGTCCGGCGCGGCCTTTGTCGATCCCGATGGTTCGGGCATTACCGGGTCTGCCGTTACCGTCAGTGACCTGACTGTAGACTGAGCTGCCGGTACGCTTGATTGGGCACCCGACGGGGCGGTGCGCGGTGGTTTGACAGATAGACAGGACAGATCGAAGGAGGAAAATATGGCTCGGAATCTCGTCACCGCTTTGATGGCCTTGGCGCTAGTCTTACCTGTCGGCGTCCGGGCTGACATCCTCACCTACAGCGCGGGTCCAAATGGCCACGCAAGCGGCATGACACCGCAGGTCATCGACAGCGGCGATACGGCAGAGCCGGTAACCGGCGTTCCCGATATCCCGGGTTACCATTTTTTCAACTGGACCTGGCCCGGACCGCCGGGAAGCGGGGTTGTCTTGGGGACGACGCAGAACCCGCTGGCATTCATCGGTAACGGCAGCGACCACGAATTCACCGCCAATTTCGCGGCCGACTACCAGTCGCAGGTCACAACTCACGGCGGGCTCTCCTTCACCACCCTTACCTTGAAAGCCGGCGCCGCCCATAGCCTGGTGCTCCGGGACGAGACCGTTTATGGTTGGGGCGGGGCCGACGGTCAGGGCGCGGTACCCAACGGGTTGGCGTGGGGCGTGAAAGCGATCGGCGTCGGGAGCTACCACTCTTTAGGTGCGAAGACAGACGACACTCTCTATGCCTTCGGAAAATGGTACAACCCCGTCACCAATGCCCGTACCGACGTTACCGAGCCCGCGGATTTCAAGACCTTCGCCAACAGCCATGGAGGCGTCAAGTCGCTTGCCGGCGGCTATGGCCACTCCCTGGCGCTGATGAACGACGGCAGACTCTACGCCTGGGGAGACAACACCTATGGCCAGGGGAGCATCCCGGCTGTCGTGGCCGCCGAAGCCGTGGCAGCCATCGCGGTCGGGGACAACCACAACGTCGCACTGGTCGGGACCAACAAGATCATCTCCTGGGGAAGAAACAACGAGGGACAGCTCTCGCTGACGCCGGAGCGGGCGGCGGCACTTGGGGTGGCGGTGGATTCCAGCAACCCTTCCGTCCACCTCATGGAAGGGCTGACGTTCCAGGCTGTCGACGCCAAAGGAAACCATACCTTGGCGCTCAGGAGCGATCAGACCGTGGTGGGGTGGGGGAGCAACAACTTCGGCGAGAGCGACGTCCCGACGGGGTTGGCCAATGTAACCGCCATCGCCGCAGGGATCCACCACTGCGTGGCGCTCAAGGGGGACCGCACCGTTACAGCCTGGGGTGACAACACCTACGGTCAGATCGCCACTCCGGAAGGGCTCATTGACGTTACCTCGATTGCCGCGGGGGGGCATCACACCTCGGTAAGGGTAGCGAATCTTGCGATAACGGGGTGGGGACGCAACGATTCCGGTCAGTGCGACACCGTGGCAAGCATCTACGAAGGGATCGAAGGCGCCGGCAACGTCACCTGCAGCCCGGTTTTGGTGTCCTACGGCGAAAGTTCGGTCTGCACTGCCACCTTTAACTACATCGATTACAGCCTTGCCTCCTTCCTGGTAAACGGCGTTTCCCGCTCGGTAGCGGGGGACGTCGCCACCCTGACCGACATCACCGCGAATCAGTCCATAACCGTGCTCTTCTCGCGTGCGCCCGGTGCGCCGACGGGGGGCGTGGCGGTGAAGGGGGACCGGGCTGCATACGTGACCTTCACGCCTCCCGCCCGCATCGGCGGCGGCCCGATCAGGGGGTACACGGTGACGTCCAACCCTCCGGGGGGGACCGATGCTAATGCCGGATTGACCACTACCACCCACACCGTGACCGGCCTGACCAACGGCACGCCCTACACCTTTACGGTAAAAGCCAAGAACGACATAGGCGAAGGTATGGCCTCCTTGCCTTCGAACTTTGTCGTTCCCAAGGGAAATCAGATTATCACGATTGGTATCCCCGCTCCCGGCAGCGCGGTGTATGGGACCAGCTTTACGGTAGCTGCCACGGCTCCGGGGGGACCGGTGGTTTACAGCAGCGCTGGGGGGTGCACCAACTCCGGTGCCACTTTCACCATGACCAGCGGCACCATTCCCTGCACGGTCATGTACGACCAGTCGGGAGCGGCGGCGTATAACCCCGCCGTTCAATCGGTCAGCACGGTCGTCGCTCTAAAGGCAGACCAGATGCTGACCCTGAGTCCTGCAGCGCCTGCCTCGGCAGTCTATGGGACCTCCTTCACGGCGGCGGCATCGGCCCAAGTCGGCCCCATCACATATTCCAGTGCCGGTGGCTGCACCAATTCCGGAACCGCCTACACCATGACCAGCGGCACCACCGCCTGTACCGTCACCTGCCAGGCCCCGGGAAATGACAACTACAACCCGGCCTCGACCACCTCCACCGTCGCCGCAGTCAAAGAGGCGCAGACCATAACGGTCAGCTCTGCCGCACCTGCCTCGGCAGTCTATGGAACGACCTTCACCGTGGCGGCAAATTCCGACGGCGGGCCGGTGAGCTATGGCAGCGCCGGCGGGTGCAGCAACAGTGGCGGGACATTCACCATGACCAGCGGCTCCACCTCCTGCACGGTGAGCTACGACCGGGCCGGCGACTCCAACCACACCCCGGCATCGCTTGCTTCGACTGTCCTGGCGGTGAAAGCGGACCAGCCCTTCACGATAACGGATCCGGCCCCGTCACTGGCCGCCTACGGCTCGACTTTCACCGTGGCGGCTACAGCTCCAGGGGGCGGCATCGGCTACAGCAGCTCGGGGGGCTGCACCAACAGCGGCGGAGCCTTCACCATGACCAGCGGCACCACCCCCTGCACCGTGCGCTACGACCTGTTAGGGGACAGGAACTACAACACGGCCTCGGCCACATCGACCGTGACGGCTGCCAAGGTGGCCCAAGGTATCGCCATCACCACACCGGCGCCGGCTTCGGCTGTCTTCGGCGATACCTTCACCGTGACGGCCGCGGCCACGGGGGGGGCTGTGGCATACAGCAGCGCCGGAGGGTGCAGCAACAGCGGCGGCACCTTCACCATGACCAGCGGTACCCTCCCCTGCACGGTCCGTTACGATCAGGCAGGCGATGATGATTACCATACCGCGGTGCGGCAGAGCTCGACGACGACGGCGGTGAAGGCGAGCCAGGTGATCACCGTGACCACCCCGGCGCCAACCTCGGCAGCGTTCGATACCAACTTCACCGTGGCTGCGATCGCTTCTTCCGGCGGCACCGTCTCCTACAGCAGCGCCGGCGGGTGCACCAACGTCGGTGCCACCTTCACCATGACCAGCGGAACCACCCCGTGCATAGTCAGTATCGACCAGCCGGGGGGGAGCAACTACTATCCCGCGGCCCAGCAGACCTCCTCGATTATCGCCGTGAAGGCTCCCCAGGCCATCACCATTACCAGGCCGGCACCTTCCTCCGCCGGATTCGGATCGACCTTCACCGTGGCAGCGGCAGCCCCCGCGGGACCGGTTTCCTATAGCAGCGCGGGTGGCTGCCTCAACAACGGACCGGTTTTCACCATGACCAGCGCGACCAGGCAATGCACAGTCCGCTATGACCAGGGAGGGAACACTGAATACGCAGCTTCGGCGCAGCTTAGCAGCACCATTGACGCCGTGGCAGCCGTGCCGGGCGCACCGATGATAGGGGCCGTCTCCGCGGCCAACGGTGAGGCGACGGTCGCCTACGCCGCGCCGGCCTTTGATGGGGGAAGCGCCATCACCGGGTACACCGTCACCGCCAACCCGGGGGACATCACCGCGAGCGGCACCGGCAACCACATAACCGTCACCGGCCTCAACAACGGCACCGCCTATACCTTCACGGTAAGGGCGTTCAACGCCGCAGGGGCGGGGGCGGCTTCGACTTCAGCGACAGCATACACGCCGTTTCCGAACGGTGACCTCAATGGCGACGGCGTGGTCGATATCGGAGACGCCATGGTAGCGCTGCGGGTGGCCGTGGGAGCGCAAACCCCTACAGCCGCCATGTGGGCCAGCGGCGACGTGGCACCGCTGGAGAGCGGGAAGCCGAGGTCTGACGGGAAGATCGACGCAGGCGATGTGGTGGTGCTGCTGCGGAAAACGGTGGGACTTGTGAGCTGGTAATGTAAAGTCGAGCAGGTTCAGGAGCAGGGGAGGGGCGGGTGAGGTTACCCGCCCCCTTTTTGTGCAGGTAGTCTTTGCGTGGACGCGGCCCTGCGGTTCATCCGCGGGTGCCGCTGGTGGGAAGATGACCTTCTTGTTCATTTGCAGGACAAGAGCGT
>NZ_JBXKJL010000005.1:0-16730 GCF_056994735.1 Geomonas sp. | reverse complement strand
AACGGGATTTCGGTTTACTTTGCGCCTTGGCGGCTTTGCGTGACAAGAAAGGAAGACGGTCATGTCCATGGAAGAAAAGATCAGAGAGCTGAAGGACCGGAAGAGCGAGCTTAAGCTGGGGGGCGGTCGGGCCAAGATAGACCAGCAGCACGCCAACGGCAGCATGACGGCGCGGGAGCGGGTCGAGACCCTGGTCGACAAGGACAGTTTTCAGGAGGTGGGTATCTTCGCGAAGCACCGCTGCACGAACTTCGGTATGGCGGACAAGGAACTCGCCGCCGAAGGGGTGGTAACCGGCGCCGGTACCGTCGGCGGCCGCCTGGTCCACCTGGCCAGCCAGGACTTCACCGTCTCGGGTGGGGCGGCGGGCGAGGTGCATAGCGACAAGATCGTCCAGGCCATGGAGGCATCCCTCAAGACGGGCTCACCTTTCATCTTCATGAACGATTCGGGAGGGGCCCGCATCCAGGAGGGGATCGACTCACTCGCCGGCTACGGCAGGATCTTCTACCACAACGTCATGCTCTCCGGGGTGGTGCCGCAGATTTCACTCATCTGCGGGCCCTGCGCCGGCGGCGCTGCCTACAGCCCGGCCCTCACCGACTTCATTATCCAGACCGCCAACGCCCGCATGTTCATTACCGGCCCCTCGGTCATCAAGGAGGCCACCGGCGAGGAGATCAGCGCGGAGGCGCTTGGTGGCCCGCTTTCGCAGATGAACTGCGCGGGGGTCGCGCACTTCCTGGCGGAAAACGACCTGGTTGCCCTAAAGATCTGCAAGAAGCTGCTGTCCTTCCTGCCGTCCAACAACCTGGATGACGCGCCGCAGACGGAATGGAACGACATGATCGTACCGGACAAGACGCTGAACGGTCTGGTGCCGGTCGAGGCGAAGAAAAGTTACGATGTCCGCACCATCATCAGCCGCCTGGTCGACTCCGCCGAGTTCCTGGAGGTGCAGCCCCTTTTCGCTCCGAATCTCGTCGTGGGCTTTGCCAGGATAGCGGGGCGCAGCATCGGAGTCGTGGCAAACCAGCCGTGCGTGCTGGCCGGAGCCCTGGACATCAATGCCTCCGACAAGGGCGCGCGCTTCGTACGCTTCTGCAATGCCTTCAACATCCCCCTGGTCACCTTGGTCGATGTCCCCGGTTTCCTGCCGGGGGTGCAGCAGGAGCAGGGTGGAATCATCCGCCACGGGGCCAAGATGCTCTTTGCCTACTCGTCCGCTACCGTTCCAAAGATCACGGTGATCCTGCGAAAGGCCTATGGCGGGGCATTCCTCGCCATGTGCGGCAAGGACCTGGAGACCGACCGGGTGCTGGCCTGGCCAACGGCGGAGATCGCGGTTATGGGGCCGCAAGGCGCGGTCAATGTCATTTTCCGCGACGAAATCGCCAAGGCGGCAGATTCCAGGCAGAAGCGCGAGGAATTGATGGCATCATACCAGGCGACGTTCGCCACCCCTTATGCCGCGGCGGCTCGCCGGGAGATCGACGATATCATTGAGCCGGCCGACACGAGGCGCCAGCTGGCGATGACGCTGGACATTCTGCATACCAAGCGGGAGTTCCGGCCGATGAAGAAGCACGGCCTGATACCGCTTTGAGAGGAAGCCATGGAACAGCGGACAGAGCAAGACTCCGAGATAACTCCCGAGCTCCTGATGGTGATGTCGGCCTCCATTGCCGCCTATCTCGGGAAGACGGTCCGGATCAGGAAGGCAAGGTTCGTGGACCCGCAGCAGGCCAACGCCTGGGGCCAGTCGAGCAGGGTCGTCCTGCAGGCATCCCATAACCTCAGACGATGATGCTTCTGCCTGTTGCAGGAGCGGCCGCCCGGCCGCTAAGGAACGCTGATGGTTCGCCGCCGGGAGGCCGCGCCTACGATACACGTCGCGTTGCCGACCGACGCAGAGCCTAAAGGAGAAGAGCCGTGCAGCTGAATCTGACCATAGACGGGAAGAAATATCTGGTTGACGTGGAGGTGGAAGAGGGCGAAGAGGTGCGGCTGCCTACGGCATTCCCCGAGCCGACCTCGACGCTGCAGGCTTTCCCGACCGCTCCGGTAGTGGCCGCGGCCCCCGCTCCGGTAACCGGAGGGCCGGGGGACGAGAAGATCTGTCGCAGCCCGATCGCAGGGGTCGTCTTCAAGATCGTGGCCCAGGTCGGACAGCACCTGGAGGTCAACGACCTGCTGGTGATCCTGGAAGCGATGAAGATGGAGACCAACATCACCGCCCACGTGTCAGGGACGGTGGCGAAGATCCTGGTCTCGCTGGGAGAAGCCGTAAAACCGGGGCAGGCGATTGCTGAGTTCGAGTGAGATCGGCCGGAGCGACGCGCGTCGACAGGCTAGGCAGGAATGGTCTTCAGTCCCAAAGTGCATTTTGAAGCCCCTTCGAGTCGAAGGGCGTGGCAGGTAACACCACAACTGACAAGGAGGCGTTATGGGAAAGGTAAAAGTGTTGCTGCTGGTAGTAGTGGCCGTCGTGTTCGCGGTCTCGACCGCATTTGCCGCTGAACATGAGTTCAAGGCAAAGCTAACCCCGAAGGAAGAGCTCAAGAAGCCTGATTCAAAAGCTTCCGGAAAAGCGGAATTCAGGCTGTACGACAACGAGAGGAAGCTCAAGTTCAGGGTACATGTGAAGAACCTCGTGGACGGCAACGCCGCCCACATCCATCTCGGAAAGAAAGGGGAAGATGGTCCGCCGGTAGCGACTCTCTTCAGCGGCAGCAAGAAGGGGAAATTCAGCGGTATCTTGGCGGAGGGGACCATAAACAGCGAGGATCTGCTTGGTGACTTCAAAGGGAAGATGGGTGAACTGGCGACACTGCTGAAGTCCGGCGGGGCCTACGTGAACGTCCACACCGACGCCAACCCGGATGGAGAGATAAGGGGACAGATAAAGAGAGATTAGCTTAAGCCTTCGCGCCCCTCCCCCTCGAGCGGGAGGGGCCTCACCTCACCGCTGCCTCTTCCGTCCCCTTCTCCTCTTCAATGAGTAAAAGTTCGGTCACCTCGCCCTCCGGCAACTCTGCCTCGTCCGCTCCCAGCACCCCCCTTGCCTCCTGCGCCGGCAACTGCTCGATTCCCTGCATCTTCTTCTGGATCCGTCGGGTGCGGGTTGCCGCGGTGTCGATGCTGGAGGAGGCTTCATCCAGCTTCTTCCGGGTCTTCTCCAGCAAGGTGCCGAAGGTCATGAACTCGGCCTTGATGGCGCCGAGGAGGCGCCAGACCTCGCTGCTGCGCTTCTCGATGGTGAGGGTCCTGAATCCGAGGCTGAGGGAGGAGAGGAGGGCGGCGATGGTGGTGGGGCCGGCCACGATGACCTTGTGCTCGCGCAGGATGGTATCGAACAACCCGGGTCGGCTGAGCACGGTGGCGTAGCTCCCTTCGTTGACCAGGAACATGATGGCGAAATCGGTGGTATCGGGCGGGGAGATGTACTTGTCGCAGATCATCTTCGCCATCTGCACGACCGTCCTGTCCAGCTGCCTGGTGGCCTCCGCAACGGCGGTCTGATTCCCCTCCTCCTGCGCATCCAAAAGCCGCAAATAATCTTCCTGCGGAAATTTCGCGTCGATAGGCAGCCAGAGGGGCTTATCGTCCCTGCCCGGCAGCCGGACCGCGAACTCCACCCTGGCATCGCTTCCGGGCTTGGTGGCGACGTTGGCTCCGTACTGGTCCGGGGTCAGGATCTGCTCCAGCAGGTTGTGCAACTGGACCTCGCCGAGAGTCCCGCGGGTCTTGATGTTGGAGAGGACCTTCTTGAGATCGCCCACCCCCGCGGCCAGCGATTGCATCTCCCCCAGTCCCTTGTGGACCTGTTCGAGTTGCCCGCTCACCTGCTTGAACGACTCACCTAGTCTCTTCTCCAGCGTCTCGTGAAGCTTCTCGTCCACCGTGGCCCGCATCTGCTCCAGCTTCTTGGCATTGTCTTCCTGAAGCCACTTGAGTCGCTGGTCGACGGTCTCCCGCAACTTGTCCAGGCGCTGCTCGTTACTGGCCGTGAGGGTTCCCAACTGCTGGCTGAAACCCTCCAGCTGTCCCTTCTGCAGCGAGGCCATATCCATCATCCTTCTCTGCACGGCCTCTCCGAACTGCCGCTGGCTTCCCGACAGTTCCTCCCGGTTTCTTCCCAATTCCGCCTGGAAGGTCCGTTCCAGCTGCTCCAACCTTTTCTCAATGTGGTCGAACCGTGCTTCCGATAAGGAGCCACGTTTCAAGGCGAGATAGCAGCATATGGAGACGACCAGCGTGGAGCCGGAGACCAGCAGGCCTATGAAGGGGAGGAGGTCCTGACTCATCTCTTCTCCAGGCCGTCCAGGAATCGGAGGAGCGTGGCGTTGAATTCTTCCGGCTGTTCCATATTCACCATGTGCCCGGCGTTCTGGATGATGCGGCTTTGGCAGGAGGGAAGGCCGGAGGTCAGGAGCTGAAGCGAGTAAGGCGAGGCGGTGCGGTCCTCGGCACCGGCCAGGACGATGGACGGCTTCCTGAAAGTGGGGAGAAGCGGAGTGTAGTCCTTCCTGTCACGCATCCCCAGCAGTCCGCCTGCCAGCGCCCTCGGATTGGTCTCCCGCATCCAGGAGGTGACCCTGGCGACCAGCTGCGGTTTCTCCTGAATCGTGCCGGGGGCGAAGAGGAGCTCGGCGAAGATCTTGATGATCGGATTGGCGCCGAGGCGTTCCGCTTCGGCAGCCATGTCAGTTCTGCGGGCGCGCCCGAGCTCGTCGTCGGCGGAGCTCTTGGTGGCGATGAAGCAGGCGGCGCGGACCCGGTCCGGGTGGCGCTCCAGCAGGTTCATGAGGATATAGCCCCCCATGGACATGCCGCCTACCACCGCCTGGTCGATCTTGAGCGCGTCCATAAGCGCCACCACATCATCGGCGAAGCCGTCGATGCTGTAACCGGAGAGAGGAGCTTCGCTCGCTCCGAAACCGCGGAGGTCGGGGGCGATAACCCGGTATCCGCCGCCGGTGAGAGCCTGGAATTGAGGTTGCCACATCTGGCGGTTCAGGGGGAATCCGTGAACCAGGACTATCGCCGCTCCCTCCCCGCGGTCGTCGTAAGCCATCTCTATATCGTTAACTTTGATTTTCATAGCAGAGTCCTTTTGTTGTGTCTCCCCTCGCCCTGCGGGCCTGCAGGCCTGCGCGCCGAAGCGCTTCGGCGCGCAAGCGGGAGAGCAAGGGGCGGGGGTGGGGGCAGTCGTCATTATCTGTGCTAGTTCAGCTACCGATTCACTGCCTTGCGTGCTTCGACAAGCTCAGCACGAACGGCTTTCACAGGGTTTTATCGAGGGGAGCGCTCCCTGGTGCCTGTAGTTTTTACGGTTGTATCAGATTCGCTCAGATTCTGATCCCGCGCTAAAAGCCTTTGGTGTGTTAGCTTTTCTCCGCGTGCCTCCGAGGCCAACGGATGGGGTTTTTAAAATCCGGTCAATTATGCCAAAGCCGGTCCCGCAGTCCAGATCTTCTAATGATACGCCGGCGGACGGCGGCAAGGAAAAGCTCGTCCGCCCCCATGACCTCCACCGATTTCTTCGCCCTGGTTATGGCAGTGTAGATCAGCTCGCGGGTCAGGATCGGCGCGTCGCGGTCCGGGAGAATCAGCAGCACGTTGTCGAACTCCGACCCTTGGCTCTTGTGCACGGTCATGGCGAAGGCCGGCTCGTGCTCCGGTAGCCTCAGGGGCAGCACCTTGCGCATCTGCCCGGACCCGGAGGGTAAGAAGGCGCGCAGATCGCCGCCGGACTCGGGGTCCCTGAGAATAAGCCCAACGTCCCCGTTGAATAGGCCGATGTTGTAGTCATTGCAGGTGATCATCACCGGCTCCCCAGCGTACCAGCGTCCTTCGGGATGGATCAGGCCCGCCTTCGCCAGGCGTTCCCGAACCAGCAGGTTGATGGCGTCGACTCCATAGGGGCCGTTTCGCATGGCGCAGAGGATCCGGAATCTCCCGAAACGGGCAAAGGCTTCCTCCGCCGAATCAGCTTCGAGATATTCCGAAAAGCCTGCCAGGATCCGTCCGGCCAGGGCATCGGCAAGGCCGGCTGCCGAGGGCGTCGGGGCGATGGAGATATCGCCATCCTCCTCAGTCATCAATGCCGCAAGGGCACCGGCGCCGTCGCCTGAGTTGACCATGGCGCCGACCTTCCCTATTCCACTGGATGAGGAGAACCGGTAGCTTTTCTTGAGGAGCACCACGGCGTCTCCGAGCCGGCTGACTGATTGCTGCTCCGGAAGGCTGTCTCCTCCCACTTCAGCGGCCAGTGTTGCGAAATCAGCGGAGAATCCCTCGGCACCCCCGGAGTTGCAGATGTCTCCCAGGACGGCGCCTGCTTCAACCGAAGCCAACTGGTCGCGGTCGCCGAGGAGTATGAGCCGGGTGTCGTGTCGCAGGGCGTCGACCAGCTTGGCCATCAGCGGCAGGGAGACCATCGAGGCTTCGTCAACGATAACGACGTCGTACGGTAGCGGATTTTCACTGTTGTGGCGGAAGCTGCAGGACCCCTTCAGGTAGCCGAGCAGCCGGTGCAAGGTGAAGACATCCTCCGGTATCAGCGCCCGCACATCATCAGTGCAGTCGACCCCGCCTGACATCGATTCCTTGAGCCGTGCGGCGGCCTTCCCTGTCGGGGCGGCGAGGGCGATGCGGCAGCTCTCTCCACCTTGCTGCTCCAGGAGCAGGGCCAGGACCTTGATCACTGTTGAGGTCTTGCCGGTTCCGGGGCCTCCCGAGATGACACAGAAGCGTCTGGTCACCGCCGCGATCGCGGCCACACGCTGCCAGTCTGTTTCGCCACGATCAGGGAAGAGGCGAGCGGCGCCTTCCTTGAGAAGGCTCCTGTTGATGGGTACCGGCGCCCCCCTTTCCAGAATCGCTTGGGCCAGTTCCTGTTCGTAGCGCCAATAGCGGTGCAGGTAGAGCCGGTTCGCCTCGTCCAGTATCAGAGGCTTGAACTCTCCAGGTGCACCGACTACAGAGAAGGAGGCCAGGCGTTTTGTCCATTCCTCCACCTTCAGGATACCGAAGGCAGCGGCATCGCCCTCGTTGACGGCAGAAGCAAGGTCGAGGCAGACATCTCCGGCCACGACGCCACGGCTCAGGAGGGCTGCTGCCGCCTCGAGATGAGGATCGGAGCTTCCCGCCTGCCGGCAGATGAAAGAGGCGAAGTGCCTATCGATGTCGTTAAGTTGAACTCCTTCAGGAGTCATGGTGGTCACCGTAATCAAAAGATCTCCCCTCCCCCTCCGGGCCTGCGCGCTGAAGCTCTTCGGCGCGAGGGGAAAGGGTGAGGGTCGCCATTATCTGAGCTAGTGCTGCTATTTTGAAACCCACTGCATTGCGTGCTTCGACAGGCTCGGCATGAACGGTCAGCATAACCGGCTTGCGTGCTTCGACGAGCTCGGCACGAACGGTTCACACGGCCTTGCATGCTTCGACAGCTCGCGGGAATGAATAACGTACCGCTGCACTATGAAAGCCGTTCGTCCTGAGCCTGTCAAAGGGCGCATTTATAAGGGCAGAACCCCTTGATCCCTATCGTAGATGGGGGCCGCGGGTTTCGCCCCCTTGGCTGGAGCGGCAGGCTCCGGAGACGAACCCTGCACAGCCCCGACCAGCACTTTTGACAGCTCCTCTATCAATGCCTTCGGCGGACGATCCGCGAAAATGCCGTTCCCGTTGCCGTCGACACCACGGAGGAAGACGTAGAAAACTCCGCCGAAATGCCGGTCGTAGTCATAGCCCGGAATCCGGAGCCTGAGGTAATTGTCCAGTGCCACGGTGTAGAGGAGGTACTGGAGCGGATAGAGGTTGTGCTCCATCTCCCGGCGCATTCCTGGTCCGTCATAATCCTCCACCCTGTTACCCAGGTGGTTCGACTTCCAGTCCAGGATGTAGTAGCGCCCGCCGTGCTCGACCACCAGGTCCATGAAGCCCCGCAGCATCCCTTGCACGGGCGCGAACGAAAGCCGGCTGAACAGCTCCATCAGGTCAACAGGAAAGGCCTGTTTCGAGAAGTGCGACACGGCCTCCCGCAACCGCTCCGAGGTCACGGCAGCGAGCGGGAAGAAGAATTCCAGCTCTGTCAGCCGCCGGTCCCCTCCTACCTGGGAAAGAGCGAAGTTCTCCTCGCCCAGCGGGGCTTGCAGCACGTTCTGCACCATCGAGGACACCGCGCCTTTCCACTCCGGCGCAAATCCATGGTTCTTCAGCAACTCTGCCACCAGGGCGTCGAGCGCTTCACGGTGCGAGGTGAAGTCATACTTCTCGAATATCTCATGGAGGAAGATACCGGCCTTGGCACCGCGAGGGAAGGCGAAAATGCCCGTCGCTTCCACGGGTTGTGCCGGTTGGGGCGCCGCATCGCGCGAACCTTCGTCTCGATCGGGAAGCTCCGCGGCATGGTGCTGTGTGGTGGCCAGCGAGGTGAAGCTTGCCACCCGCCACTCTCTGGTTATCGTGCCCTTGAATTCCTTCGGCCTGAGTTCGGACTCGTCGACAGCTTTCGGAAGGTAGAGCTCCCGATCCGCAGCCGGAATAGGGAGCACCTCTATCGCACCATCCGAGGAAGCTGCCAGCTCGGCCAGCTCGGCAAGTATCGCCTCGTCCGTGAGCGTCACCTGCCCCCTGGCCGGTTTTACGTCACGGTGCAGGAGGTAATGCATGGCCGAATCACCGGCATCCTTGAAGGCGCCCCAGACCAGGTAGGTGCGGTGCTTGCCGCGGGTCAAGGCGACGTAGAGGAGCCTCAGGCTTTCCGCCAGGGCCTCCCGCCGCGCCAGCTCCTTGTGCGCGGCAAGCTCGGGCGAGCCGATGTCGAGCACGACCCTTCCATTTTCATCATGGTAGAGGGCGCCCTCGTCCTTGCCGCCGAACTCGGACCAGCAGAAGGGGAGGAAGACGATCGGGTACTCAAGCCCCTTGCTCTTGTGGATGGTCACCAGCTGCACCGCCGCCTCATCGGTTTCCAGGCGGATCTCATGCTCTTCCTTCTTCGGCTCCTCCGTGATGCGGCAGGCGAGCCAGGCGATGACGCCTTCCATCCCCAGATGCCCTTCGACCTGGGCCTGGTGGATCGTCTCCACCGTGTGCAGCAGGTTCGTCAGCCGCCGCTCGCCCATCGCGGCCGACAACAGGCGCTCCCGGACCATGCGGCGCTCCATGAAGCGCAGGGACATCGCCATGCAGCCGCTGGCCTTCCAGGTCTCGTGGTAGCTGCGGAATTCCTCGAGGACCGTTTCCCAAAGCGTCTCGTCTGCCATCAATTCTGCCAGCTGACCGCCGCCAACACCGACCAGGTCGGTCGCCAGCGCTCCCCGCAGCAGCGCCTCGTGCCCCGGCTCGGCCACCGCCGAGAGGATTCTCAGCAGCTCGGCTGCTTCCTCGGATTCGAATAGGTTGCCTGCGCTGCAAAGGACGCTGGGGATCGCCCGGCGGGTGAGGGCGCGCTGCATGAGCTTTGCCTGCCGGTTCGCCCGGACGAGGACCGCGATGTCCCCAGGCTGCACGGGGCGCTTATCGCCATCCGGCCCCTCTATTTGCAACGTCCCCGCGGCCCCGGCCCGAAGCAGCCTGGAAATTTCCGAGGCCACGCTTTCCGGGAGCATTTCCCACGCATCTCCCTTGTTGATCGGCTTCCCCGCCTCCTTGCGTGGCGTGAACCAGAACTTCAGCGGAGGCGTGTTCTCGCCCTTCTCGGTCAGTATCCTGGTCTTTTGCTCCGCGGCCTGAACAGGGGTAAACGGAATGTCCTCGAACAGAAACGGCAGCTCCTTGAACTTGAAGATGCTGTTCACCGCGCTGATCAACGGCGGCTCCGAGCGCCAGTTTTCTAGGAGCGTATGCTTGGCCTCGGTATTTCTGGCCGCACCGATGTAGGCGAAGATGTCGGCGCCGCGGAAACTGTAGATCGCCTGCTTCGGATCGCCGATCAGGAAGAACGGGGAGGAATTTCCTTTCGGGTAGATGGAGTTGAAGATCTCGAACTGCACCGGGTCCGTGTCCTGGAACTCGTCGATCAGACTGGCCTGGTAACGCTCGCGGATCAGCCGCGGCAGCGTCGACCCCTGGCGTTTGAGCGCGAGGTGGAGATCGAGGAGGAGGTCGTCAAAGGAGCGGATGTTCCTCACCTGTTTTCGCTTCGGAAGTTCCTGCGCCAGGTAATCGAAGAAGCCCCTCTTCAGCGAGAAGAGCCACTCTTCGATTTCCTCGGTCGAGGAAGGCGGAGCGGGAATTACCGAGGCGAAAGGATCCGCGCAGACGCGCCTGGCCATGGCGAGCAGGGAGCCTGGGGAGATGCCTGCGTCGGTGGCAGCCGCGACCCTCTCCCGAGGTGCGCCGTAGCATTTGATGCGCCAGTAATCCTGGGCGATTTCCCTGAGGACCATTCCCTGGTCCGTCATCAATTCCGTGTCGCAAAGCGATCCACTTTCGAATGGATGCTCCTGCAGGATGCGCTGGCAGAATCCGTGTATGGTGAAGATCGCGGCCTCGTCGAAGGATCGCACCGCACTCGCCAGCAGCCGCTTCGCGTCCGCGTGATCCTTGATCTTCAGCAGCAGTCCCGACAGGAGCGGGTCTTTCACGTCTCCCTGTTCGAAAGCCTCCCCAGCCTCCTTCAGTCTTTTCCGGATCCTCTCCCTCAGCTCCTTGGTGGCCGCCTCGGTAAAAGTCACCACCAGGATCTCGGAGACCTTCAGGCGCAGCTCGAGCACGAGCCGCAGGTACACCCCGGCGATGGTGAAGGTCTTCCCGGTCCCGGCGCTGGCCTCGATGAGGTTGCGCCCGGCAAGGGGGGTATTGAGGAGGTCGAACTTTTTCATTTCTCTCGTACCAGCTTGGTTTTCGTGGGAGGCGGCGGCAAAGGGGGACTTTACAACCGTTTATCGTTTCTTCTTGCCGTCGGTTACCTGGCAGCCCAGCAGCGGCTCCCAGACGGCAACGGCGGTGGCGATGAATTCCTCGTCCAGGGGGTCCTCGTCGCCGAAACAGCGGCGGCAGTGGCACTCCTTCCCTTCGCCGGGATAGAACTCGCTGCCGTGCCATTTACCCTTGGCATCGGCCAGCGCCCTGGCTGCCTTCTTCGGATCCCTCGCCTTCTTCGCGTACTCGAGCGACGCCTCCGGGAAGAACTTCACCGGGTATCCCATTCCCCTCAGGTAAAGCGCCAGAAGCTGGTCAAGCAGGTTCCGGCAGTCCTCGACGGGGGGCAGGTTGACGGTCGCGTCGGCGGCGAGGAAGGTGGACTCCAGGGGATAACCCTCGGCAGCGGCGCAGTTCAGGGCCAGGTGCTCTACCCAGAGCCTCAGCTGATCCTTGGCCTTCAGGCTCGTATAGCGATAGAGGACCAGCCGGTCGGTCCTGATCGATCCGATCCTGCCGATTATCCGCCCCGCCGGAAGCTTGATGTCCACGTCCAGCGGCGGCAGGGTCTCTCCGCATGAGGCCTCGGAGACCTTGGCTGCGAATTCGGCTGCCGGTTCACTGAGTCTCTCGAAAAGGGCGGCGCCACATTCTCCGGGAGGGAGATCCCCCCGGCCGCGGGCCACGTCGAGGGCGGCGGAGACATCGTCCCCTCGCAGCACTGCCGCCACCATCTCCTGCTCCAGCTGATACTTCACCAGGGAACCGAGGCCGAACGGCTCGCATTCCTCGAGCGGCTCCACTCCCTGCTCGATCCTGATACCCAGCCGGCGGCGTAGCAGCTCCTTGGCCGGGCTGCACAGGAAATCAACCAGCGACTTCAGCGTTACCGTCGATTCTTCCTCGATCGGCGCCAGCGGCGACCGCATGAAGGGGGCTGGGATCAGCTCCGGAGTCAGCTTCGCCACGGCTCCGGCGCAGTTCTGCCTGGAGTAGCTGAAGAGAAGTGGGTCACCCCCGAAGTATTTCGGATTGAAGGGCTGCAGCGGGTGGCACACCGTCAAGGTCCGGGGAGGCCCGTCCCGCTTCTGGAATGTTTTCTCCGCATACTCCGTCAGTTCGCTCACCAGGACGCTCGGCGGCAGGTCGCTGTTGTCCTTCAGGCTCTGTCCCACATAGCTTATGTGGAGACGCTTGCGCGCCGACAGGAGCGCCTCCAGGAACAGGTAGTGATCCTCATCCCTCTTCGACTTGTCGCACGGCTGCGGGTTTTGCGCGATCCTGTCAAAAGCCTGCACCCGGTCCCTGCGGGGGAAGGCTCCATCGTCCATGCCGATCAGGGCCACGATGGGAAAGGGAATGCTGCGCATCGGCACCATCGCGCAGAAGGTTACTCCGCCGGCAAGAAAGCCGAAGCCGCTTTGTGACTGCCCCAGCCGCTCTTCGAGCCAGTAGCGCACCACCTCGATGCCGATTTCACCGGTGAATCCCGCCACCTCGCCGTAACTCCCCAGCTTCCCTGCCAGCTCCGTCAGCGAATGTACCTCGCGCTCGCCGTCCTGGTCCGGCTCTATGAAGTCGGTCAGCAGCTCCCTAAGGGCCTCCATCCAGTCGCCGGTGCTGCGCGGCCTGGTGAGGGCCCGGGTATGGGCGAAGAGCTTTTCGCAGAAGGACAGGAAGCGTCCGAGGACGACGGCGACACCACCTTCGATCTCGTCAAAGGGGAGGATGCCGTTGAAGAAGGAGCGGCCTTCGCCGTCGATGGCGTATCCCAGCAGCAGGCGGTTGAGCCCCGCCTCCCACGAGTTCTCCTGGAAGGGGGGGACCCCGTGCTCGCTCCGCTGGTCCGCGTCGATCCCCCACCTGATGTTGGCCGCCCTCAGCCAGTCCCGCACGGTCTCGAGGTCGTCGCCGCTCAGGTCGAAACGGCGGGCCACCGGGGGGGATTCCAGGATGTCGAGGACGCCGGAGACGCCGTACCTCCCGCCGCAGAGCCGCAGGATCGCCAGCAGGGCCCGCGCCGCCTCCCCCTCGCTCTTCATGCTCCTGTCAGCGATCGAGTAGGGGATCCGTTGCCCCCCCTCCTCCGGGGTGTCGAAGACGGCGGAGATGTAGGGTGCGTACGTCTCGATGTCCGGCGTCATGACCAGCACGTCGCGCGGTGTCAAGGTCGGGTCAGAGTTGAAAATGTCGAGGAGCGTGTCGTAGAGCACCTCGATCTCGCGCATGGGCGAGTGGCAGGAGTGCACCAGGATAGATTGGTCGCCGTGGAGGTCGCAGCCGCGGCTCTCGGTGCCCCGCAGGTCCAGAATGTCCGCCTGGATGGCGTGCAGCAGCGAGTCGGGCGGGATCTCCACGAAGGTCTCCTCGGTCTCTTGATCTCCGCAGCGGTCTATGATCGACTTGAAGAATTCCCTGCCGAGCTTCCCCCACGAGGCGAGCAGGGGATTCCCCGTCTCGAACCACAGATCCTGTCCCTGCCCTCCGCGATTTAGTTCCGCCAGTTTCTTCTCGGAGACGATTTCGCCCCAGTACTGACGGCAGGGGTTCAGAAGGAAGAGGTTGACCTCGATGTGCCGGGCCACCTGGACCAGGACCTTGAGGTAGAAGGGGGGCAGCGTCGGGATGCCGATCACCGACAGTCGAGGCTGGCCTCCCAGTGCGGCCGCCGACAGTCCCTCCTGGAATTCATGAAGCAGCCGCCCGCGGTGCTTCTCCCCTGTCCCGCCCGTCAGCTCGCGCCAGAGCTGGGCCTGCCACTCGTTCTCCTTCCCGGACTCCCACTCCAGGAGCATGTCGGGGCGGTAGACCGTGTACCTGTCGAAGGTGTCCGCGACCCGCCGGGCAAGCTGCATCCGCTTCACTCCGTCCCGGTCTTCGGCGAGGTACCCGGAGATCTCGCCGAAGCCTTCCCTCCCGATGCTCTCCTGAAGGAGCCCCATCAGCTTCCAGGTCATCACCTCGGGCTTGAAGTAGTCGGTCTGGGTAGGGCAGTCGGGAAGGACACGGCTGAAGATGAGGTCGATGATCTTGTTCGGGAAGGGGAAGTCGCAGTTGGCCCATACCCCCAGCCTCGAGGCAAGTTCCATCGAAAGCCAGCGCTGCATCCCCTTGCTCTGGACGACGATGACTTCCTTGGTGAAGGGGGTGAAAGGCGCGGGGAGCGGGGCGCGCACCACCTTCTCCAGGCCGTCCACCAACCGCTCCATGCTATTGCTGGTGTATATCTTCAGGGGCATCAGCGCTCCGACCTTGCGGATTCCACCTTCCGCCGAAGACCGGCAACGGGGGAGGAGGTGGCTGGGGCAGGCGAAAAAATGCTAGAAACATAGCACATGATTCGAGTGCTGTCTTCGCCAAAAAAGAGCGAGGCGTGTTCGATTTGCCCTCCCTGCAGGGGAGGGTGGCGGCCCTGCGCGTTTGCAAAGTCGACCCTGCCCTGTATATTCATTGGTGTAAGTACCTCGCGCTACAGCCTCAACCCTCGCTCAATCTCATCCAAAGGACGCCGCTCATGAAAGTCATCGACGAGGAAATCATCGCCCGCGCCTACTACCTGGTGAAGCCTTTGATGCCCCGCAAACTGCAGATTCAGATTCGAAGCCTGGTGGCCCAGCGTAAGCGGAAGAAACATGCCGCTGCCTGGCCGATAGATCACGGGGCCGCAACACGCCCGCCCGGTTTTTCAGGTTGGCCGCAGAAAAAGCGCTTCGCCGTGGTCCTTACCCATGACGTCGATACCGCCCGCGGTGTCGCCCGCTGCGAACAATTGATGGCACTTGAGGTTCAAGAAGGATTCCGTTCCTCGTTCAACTTCGTGGCCAAGGACTACTACCTTCCGGCAGAGCTGCGCCGCAGGTTGGTGACAGAGGGCTTCGAGGTGGGGGTGCACGGCCTGGAACACGGGAGGCAGCTGTATGAGTCGCCGGCGGCCTTCGCCCGGCATGCCGCCGGCATCAACGAGTATCTGAAGGAATGGGAGGCGGTGGGATTCCGTTCGCCGTGCATGTATCACGACTTCGACCTGCTCCACACCCTTGACATACGTTATGATGCCTCCTCCTTCGACACCGATCCTTTCGAGCCGCAGTCGGATGGGCTGAGGACCATTTTCCCGGTTCACCAGGCGAAGGTGCCGGGGAGGGAATATGTCGAGCTCCCCTACACGCTGCCGCAGGACTTCACCCTTTTCGTGCTGTTCAAGGAGCAGGACATCGCCATCTGGAAGGAGAAGCTCAGCTGGCTCGCGGAGCACGGGGGGATGGCCCTGCTGATCACCCATCCCGATTACATGGCATTCGAGCAGCGTCCCAACTTCGACGAATACGACCCTGAGCTCTACCGTGCTCTGCTGGAGCACATCAAGACCGAGTACCAGGGCCAGTACTGGCATCCGCTCCCCCAGGAGATGGCTTCCTTCTGGAGAGCGAGTGTCATGGCCTGAAAAACACCTTCCATATCGCGCTTTTATCGCCGATCTGGTCCTGTGATATCCGCTTATCATTTGCAGTTTTAACCCGAGCGTGATAGATTGCCCCCTTGGTCCTTCTTAAGGTCCAACCCTGCTCAATCCGGGAGCTTTTCATCATGCTTATTCTCACTCTCAACTGCCGTCGGTTTTCCGCGCAGTACCAACTCTTCGACTGGAGACGTGGAGTCTCCTTGGCTAACGGGAAGGTGGAGCGGATCGTGGTGGGGGATTCATTCATCACCCACAGGGTTCCCGGGCATGACCCGCAGCACCTGGACGGGGAGTGCGCTGACCACAAGGATGCGCTGAAGCTCATCCTGAAGACACTGACCGATCCGAGGATCGGGGTGATCGGGGACGCCGCCAGGATTGGGGCGGTGGGGCACCGGGTCGTGCACGGCGGGGAGAAGTTCACCCAATCCGTACTCATCGATGAGGACGTAACCGATGCCATCAAGGAGATGGCCTCCCTCGCTCCTCTGCACAACAATCCCAACCTGGCCGGAATCCATGCGGCGAGAGCGTTGTTACCTCACATACCCCACGTAGCAATCTTCGATACAGCCTTCCACCAGACCATGCCCGAAGAGGCCTATATCTACCCCGTCCCGTACGAGTGGTACAAAAAGCACGGCGTCAGGCGGTACGGTTTTCATGGCCAGTCCCATTTCTACGCAGCCAGAAGGGGCGCAGCTTTGGCAGGCGTCCCGCTGGAGCAGGCCAACATGGTCACGGTGCATACCGGCAACGGCGTCTCCCTCTGCGCCCTGCGTAACGGCGTCTCGGTCGACACCAGCATGGGGCTGACACCTCTGGAAGGGGTCATGATGGGGAACAGGTGCGGCGACATTGACGCAGGGATCGTTCCCTTCATGATCAACGAGGCGGGGATCTCGGCAAGCGAGATCGATCTGTTCATGAACCAGAAGAGCGGCCTGACCGGGATCGTGGGGCGCAGGATGACCCGGCGCAACCTCTTTGAAGAAGCCGGCAACGGCGATCCCCGCTGCCGCTTGGCCCTGGAGATGGAGTCCTACCGGCTCAGGAAGTACCTCGGCGGGTACCTCGCCGTCATCGGCAAGCCCGATGCCATCGTCTTCACCTACGGGGAAGGGTGGGAGGACTGGCCGATCCGCGGGATGGCGCTCATGGATATGGAGCAATTCGGCATCAAGATCGATGTGGAACGAGACCGTGAGGCGCTCCGTGGCGGCAAGGAGATGATGATCAGCACCGACGACTCGCGGGTCAAGGTCTTCGCCATGCCGTCCGGCGAGGACATGGTGCTCAATGAGGACGTGGCAGTGATCCTCGACTGGGAGAAGGAGATCCCTCACGCGGTGCGGGTGCCGGATTTCGAAGGCGTGCCGGCGGCGGTTTGATGCCG
>NZ_JBXKJL010000004.1:0-1163 GCF_056994735.1 Geomonas sp. | reverse complement strand
CCCCCTCGCCCTCCGGGAGAGGGTCGGGGTGAGGGAATTACACGGATACTTGAACTGAATGACGACTGTCTCGAAAGATCTTTACCCCTTCACCGGCCACAAACTGGACCTCGACGGCCTCTCCTACCACTACCTTGATGAAGGCGCCGGAGATCCGGTGGTCATGGTCCACGGCAACCCGTCGTGGTCTTTTTACTACCGCAACCTGGTGCTGGCCCTGCGCGATCGCTACCGCTGCATCGTCCCGGACCATATCGGCTGCGGCTATTCGGATAAACCCGGCGACGACCGCTACGACTACACGCTTTCCCGCAGGGTGGACGATCTGGAGCGGCTCATCGACCACCTGCAGCTGAAGGGTAAGATCACCCTGGTGCTGCACGATTGGGGCGGGATGATCGGTATGGCCTACGCGACCCGGCATCCCGAGCGGATCGGCCGGCTGGTGCTCCTCAATACTGCGGCCTTCCATCTGCCGAAGGAGAAGAAGTTCCCGCTGGGGCTGAAGATCTGCCGTGATACCGTCCTTGGAACATTGCTCGTCCGCGGCTTCAACGCCTTCAGTGTCGGGGCCTCGATCGTGGGCTGCAAGAAGAACCCGATGAGCGCCGAGATGAAGCGGGCCTACCGTTCCCCTTACGACTCATGGGCCAACAGGATCGCCACGCTGCGCTTCGTGCAGGACATCCCGCTCTTCAGGGGGGACCGGAATTACCAGCTGGTGAGCGAGATCGCGTCGGGACTCGACCGGTTCGGCGAGCTCCCGATCTCCATCTTCTGGGGCGAGCTCGACTTCGTCTTCGATACCACTTTCCTGGCCGAATGGATGAGGCGTTTCCCGAAAGCGGAGACTCACCGCTATCCCGACGGCGGGCACTACATCCTGGAGGATATGAAAGACGAAGTGGTGCCGATGGTTGTCGAGTTTATGAAGCGGACCGACGGCAACGCATAGGAGCGCCCTTACGGGCGCGAACATCCCGAACATGCCGCTCTACAAAAGCACCCCCCCCTAGCCCCAGCGGTGTCCGGTTAGGTTTTTGCTTTGCCTCTTTCCCCTCCCAACCTTCCTTCGAAACTGCTCCCTCTCCCTATGGGAGAGGGCTGGGGTGAGGGCAAGTGCCACGGAGATACGGGCTTCCCTCACCCCGACCCTCTCCCGG
>NZ_JBXKJL010000003.1:0-13885 GCF_056994735.1 Geomonas sp. | reverse complement strand
GGATACTGGAAGAGCAACGGGTAACGGTCTGGTACACGGCACCGACGGCGATCAGGATGCTCATGCGGGCGAATATCGAGCCTCGCAGCCGTTTCGACCTCACGGCGCTGCGCCTGATCCACAGCGTTGGAGAGCCATTGAACCCGGAGGCGGTAGTCTGGGGGGAACGGACCCTGGGGCTCCCTATTCATGACAACTGGTGGCAGACCGAGACCGGCGGCATCATGATCGCCAATTACGCGGCGATGGAGATCCGCCCCGGCTCCATGGGGCGGCCCCTGCCGGGGATCGAGGCGGCAGTTGTCCGCAGGGTCGATGAGACGACGGTGGTCCCGGCGGAACCGAACGAGGAAGGAGACCTGGCGCTACGCCCGGGATGGCCCTCCATGTTCCGCGGCTACCTCCACGACGAGGAGCGCTACCGGAAATGCTTCGTCGGGAAGTGGTACCTGACCGGGGATCTCGCCCGGCGTGATGAGGATGGCTACTTCTGGTTCGTCGGCCGCGGTGACGACATCATCAAGACCTCCGGCCACATGGTGGGACCGTTCGAGGTGGAGAGTATCCTGATGGAGCATCCTGCGGTCGCCGAGGCGGGGGTGATAGGGAAGCCTGAGCCGATCATCGGCGAGATCGTCAAGGCCTTTGTGGTACTCAAGGAAGGGTATGAGGCGAGCGAAGAGCTTCGCCTGGAGCTGATCGGCTTCGGCCGGACGAAGCTCGGCTCCGCCGTTGCCCCCAAGGAGATCGCATTTCTCGACTCTCTCCCAAGGACCCGTAGCGGCAAGATCATGCGCAGGCTGCTCAAGGCTCGGGAGCTGGGATTGCCCGAGGGGGACATCTCGACGCTGGAAAGCGGATAAAGGCAAAATTCGCTGTACGAAGTCCCCCTTGATAAAGGGGGATTTAGGGGGATTTCCGTAGGTGCCAACAAGGCAAAATCCCCCCGGCCCCCCTTTGACAAGGGGGGAGGGACCGCAGCCTAGGAGTAGCCGGTGAAGAAAAAAACAACCGAACCGATCATCGAGCGTGAGGAGGGACTGAGGCTGCTCCGGCAGATGCTCCTCATCCGTCGCTTCGAGGAGAAGTGCGCCGAACTCTACAGCGCCACCAAGATCCGGGGCTTCCTCCACCTCTACATCGGCGAGGAGGCTGTTTCGGTCGGGGTGATGGCGGCACTTTCCCCGGAGGACGCGGTGGTGGCGACCTACCGTGAGCACGGCCAGGCCCTGGCGCGAGGGATAAGCCCGGCGGCCATCATGGCCGAGATGTACGGCAAAAGGGAGGGGTGCTGCCGCGGAAGGGGGGGCTCGATGCATATCTTCGACGCCTCGGCGCGTCTCTACGGCGGCAACGCCATCGTTGGCGGCGGCCTTCCCCTGGCCCTGGGGCTCGCGCTCGCGGACAAGATGCAGGGAAGGGAGCGGGTCACTTGCTGCTTCTTTGGCGATGGCGCCGTGGCCGAGGGGGTGTTCCACGAATCGATGAACCTCGCCTCTCTCTGGAAACTCCCGGTTCTCTTCGTTTGCGAGAACAACCTCTACGCCATGGGGACCGCGATCTGCCACGCGCAGGCGATGGCCGACCTGGCCAGCAAGGGGGCCGGCTATGCGGTGCAATCGGAGGTAGTGGACGGGATGGATGTGCTGGCGGTGGCGGCGGCGGCGCGGAGGGTGGTCCGCTTCGTCGGTGAGGGGAACGGTCCGTATTTCCTTGAGTGCCGGACCTACCGTTTCCGCGCGCACTCGATGTTCGATACCGAGATCTACCGGACCAGGGAGGAAGTGGAGACCTGGAAGAAGCGCGACCCCATCGATTTGCTGGCCGACTCCTTGCGGAAGCGGGGATCGCTGGACGACGCCGATCTGGAACGGCTGGAAAAGGAGGTGGCCGGGGAGGTCGAGTCCGCGGTTTCCTTCGCCGAGGCGGGGAACTGGGAACCGGTGGAGGATCTGACCCGCTTCGTCTACTCCGAGCGGAGGACAACATGAGCGGCGCCGAGACAGTGCGCACCACCTACCGGGAAGCGGTGCGCGAAGGGATCCGGGATGCGCTAAAGAGGGACGAGAGGGTCTTCCTCATGGGGGAGGACGTCGGTCACTACGGCGGCTGCTACGCTACCAGCAAGGGGCTCCTGCAGGAGTTCGGCCCGGAACGTATCCGCGACACCCCCATGTCGGAGCTCGCCTTCACCGGCACGGGGATCGGAGCGGCCATGGGGGGGATGCGGCCGATCGTGGAGATCATGACGGTAAACTTCAGCCTGCTGGCCCTGGACCAGATCCTCAACAACGCCGCCACCCTGCTCCACATGTCGGGAGGGCTCTTCAATGTTCCCCTGGTGATCCGCATGGCTACCGGCGCCGGACGGCAGCTCGCCGCCCAGCACGCCCACTCCCTGGAGGGGTGGTATGCCCACATACCCGGCATCAAGGTGCTCGCCCCGGCGACCCTGGAGGATGCGCGTGGCATGCTCTGGACCGCGCTGGAGGACCCCGACCCCGTACTCATCTTCGAAAACCAGACACTCTACCCCATGGAGGGGGGGCTGGCGGTCGGAGCCGGGCCGGTGGAGATCGACCATGCGCAGGTAAGGCGCACTGGGGGGGAGGTGAGCATCATCACCTACGGCGCGAGCCTGTACAAGGCGCTCGCGGCAGCGGAAACCCTCGCGGGGGAGGGGATCGGCGCCGAGGTCATCGACCTGCGGACTTTGCGCCCCCTGGACGATGTCGCCATCATGGCCTCGGTGGCCAAGACGCACCGGGCGCTGATCGTGGACGAGGGGTGGAAAAGCGGCAGCCTTTCAGCCGAAATCACCGCTCGCATCGTGGAACAGGCCTTCTACGAACTCGATGCACCGGTGGAGCGGATCTGCAGTGCCGAGGTCCCGATGCCGTATGCCCGGCACATGGAGCAGGCGGCACTGCCGCAGGCGGATACCATCGTAGCGACCGTCAAAAGGATGGTGCGGAGAAATGGGTGAGTTTCGCATGCCCAGCCTGGGCGCCGACATGGAAGCGGGTATCCTGGTCGAGTGGCACGTGAAGCCGGGGGACCTGGTGAAACGGGGCGGTATCATCGCTTCGGTCGAGACCCAGAAGGGGCTTTTCGAGGTGGAGAACTTCGAGGAGGGGGTCGTGGAGCGGCTTCTGGTCCAGCCGGGGACGAGTGTGCCGGTGGGAACGGTGCTGGCGATCCTGGGCATCGAAGGCGCGGCTACAGCGGCGGCGGAAGCCGTCCCGCAACGGGCCGAGCTCCCGGGTGCAGCGCCGGCGGAAGCGCCTACCCCGGTCGCCGTCCAGGATGCCGCGGCAGCCTCAGCGTCTGCCCCGGGCCCCGCTCCTGCGCCGCAAGCCGTACCGCCGCCGGTCCCGCCCCGGCAACGCATCCCCATATCCCCCTCTGCCCGCAGACTCGCCGCCGAGTTGGGAGTCGAACTCCGCACGATCGCAGGGCGCGGTCCGCACGGCGTCATTCAGCGCGCGGATGTGGAGCGGGCAGCAGCGGAGAAGCCGGAGGCCATACCGGCGCCGGCTCCGCCAGCGGTGGAAAAGCCACCGGCTGCCGATTACCAGGCCGGAATGCGGCGGGCGATCGCCGCGGCCATGAGCCGCTCCAACCGTGAGATCCCCCATTACTACCTGGGAACCGACATCGACATGAGCACGGCGCTGGGCTGGCTTGAGGGTGAGAACCTGAAACGCCCCATAAAGGACCGGATGCTCCCGGCGGTGCTCCTGCTCAAGGCGGTGGCCCGGGCGCTCGTGGAGGTGCCCGAACTCAACGGCTTCTGGGTCGACAGCCGTCACCAGGTCCAGGAGTCGATCAACATCGGCTTCGCCATATCGCTCCGCCAGGGGGGGCTGATCACGCCTGCTATCCATGGCGTCGATCTCCTCAGCCTGGATGAACTGATGGCGGCGATGCGCGACCTGATAGCCCGCACGCGCAGCGGCCACCTGCGCAGTTCCGAAATGACCGACGCCACCGTCACGGTGACCAACCTGGGCGACCTGGGGGTCACCACCGCCTTCGGCGTCATCTATCCCCCGCAGGTGGCGCTGGTCGGCTTCGGCAGGATCTCCGAGCGCCCGTGGGCCGAAGACGGACTCCTGGGGGTGCGGCGGGTCGTGACGGCGACGCTTTCCGCCGACCACCGCGCCACCGACGGCCATCGCGGCTCCCAGTTCCTGGATGCCTTGAACCGGCACCTGCAGGCCCCGGACCAGCTATGACCGATGATCAGCTGAGGGAGATGATCTTCAAGGGGTTAAAGCAGATCGCCCCCGAGGCCGACCCAGCGGCACTCCTTCCGGACGAGAACATCCGCGAGGCGCTCGACGTCGATTCCTTCGATTTTCTTCAATTCCTCATCGCCATCAGCGAACAGACCGGTGTGGAAATCCCCGAAGCCGATTATCAGAAGGTTTTCACCCTGGCGGGACTCCTCAAATATCTCTCGGCCGCTCTGGCCAGGAAACCAGCCTGACGACGGGAAAACGATCAGAATCCTCCCGCGATCTCCTCTTCCCTGAGCGCCCTCTTTATCTCACCGTCGATGCTCTCCGGCAGTCCCTTTATTTCGATATCGAGAAAGCCGCGGATGATGGCTGCCGTTGCCTCTTCGCTGGTCAGCCCACGCGCCATGAGATACTCGATCTCTTCCTGTGCGATCTTTCCCACAGCCGCCTCGTGCGTCATCTCCACGTCCTTCGCGTTACCTTCCAGCTCCGGGATGGCGTGGATACTCCCCTTTCCGGAAAGGATGAGCCCCCGGCATTCGAGGTGCGCCTTCACCCCCTCCGTCTCGGCGATGAAATGCCCTCGCGCCACCACGTTGCCACCGGTGGTGATGGCCTTGGAGATCGATTCGGCCCGGCTCCCCTTTGCCATGAGGTAAACGCGTGCGCCGACGTCCAGGTTGGAGCCTTCCCGGGCCAGCAGTATCGAGTTGAAGCGGACCGTGGCGTTCTCACCAACACAGTAGGCGGTAGGGTAGGCCTGCAAGGTTCCCACCGGTTTCATGCAGATGTAGTTGCTGAGGAATACCCCGTTTTCCTCCACGATCGCGCCGGTTCTCGGCCGCACCGCGACGCCGGGGGCCCAGTTGTGGATCATGGTGAAGGTGAGCCGCGCGTTCTTCTTGACATAGAATTCCGACACCCCGATGTGCAGCCCGGATTTCACCTGGGGAGCCACGGCGCAGCCGGTAATGATATGAAGCTCGGACCCTTCCTCGGCAATGACGATGTTGTGTACGTTCTGGGCGAGCCCTTCCTGCGAAAGGTAAAGGCATGCCTGGAGCGGAAACTCTACCCTGGCGCCGGGAAGGGCCCGCAGAAAGTAGCCGTGGTGCGGCATCATTTCGGCCCTGGCTGTGAACTTATCCGCATCCACCGCCAGCGCCTTCCACCAGTAGTCCTGGAGCCAGTCGTATTTATCGAGGGCCGCCTTGATATCCATCACCTCGAGACCGCTCTGGTAGGCAGCGGCGAAGACGACCGAATGATCGATCTGGAAAAAGGACCCTCTCCTGCACGTCTCATCGGCATTGACTCCCACAGTCAGCGCCCGCTCCTGCATCGCGTCAGGCAGTTCCTTCAGGGTGGCGACCTTGCCGTGCTCCGTACCCTCCTTAATGGCATAGGCTGCAAGGTCGACATCGGGGCCGTAGGGAGCAGGTTTGTTAGCTGCGGCTGCACTCTTCTTTTTCAGGTCTATCCGCGACATTGTACGCACCCCTCGTAGCCCTTCGCCCGGATGTCATTGAGAAGATCCCTCGGGTTTCCGGAACAGTATATGGTGCCGTCCAGCATGACATAGGCGCTGTCAGCATTCACGTAATCAAGGATATATCCGGAGTGGGTGACGATCAGGCCGGATTTGGACCTTCGCGACGGAGCCTTGTCCTTTTCAAGAAGCCCGTTTATGGCCTCTGCGACCAGGTTGATGTTCACCAGATCCACTCCCGAGTCGGGCTCGTCGAGCATGATGAACGAGGGGCCCTGGCCAATGAGCTGCAAAAGCTCGCTCCGCTTGATTTCTCCCCCCGAGAACCCGAGGTTCAGGTCCCTGTCGAGAAACTCGGTCAGCTTCAGTCCCGATGCCATGGAGGAGAGTTCTTCGTCATACGCAGGCCGTCTCTTCTCCATGCAGATGCGCAGTATGTCCCTGAGCTTGACCCCCCTCACCGCCGGGGGGCGCTGGAACGCCATCCCGATTCCAAGCCTCGCCCGCTCGTCCATGCCGATCCCGGTGATGTCCTTGCCGCGGAAAAATATCCGGCCGCTCTCGACCTGGTAATCAGCCCCTCCCATTATGGCCTGCAGAAGGGAGGTCTTGCCGCAGCCGTTCGGACCGAAAAGCACGACGACGCTTCCCTGATCGATCCGGAGGTTCACCTCGTGCAGAATCGGCTTATCCCCGATGCTCACCGTCAAATCTTCCACCTCGATGAATGCGTCTGAATCCCGTTTCACTTCCGGTCTCTCCCCCTGATCACCTGTCGCCTTTTGTCCTGCCAACCGGCATGATGGCGAGCGGTTCCTCTGTCGATGGCAAGCAGAGTGCCTTCGCCACGGCGTTGTCTTCGAAGGCGCCGATAATGACGGTGCCAAGATCGAGTGAAACCGCCTGCAGGTACACGTTCTCCGCCGCATGGCCGAGATCCATGTGGACATAACGGATGCCGCGCTCACCGTATTTCCTGGTGGTCCTTGGAAATGCCGCCGAAAAGACCAAGGATGCAGGAGCATCCCTTATGGCCGGCTGATGCAATGCGGCCAGGGCGAGTTCACCGCGCCGGTCTGCGGGCTTGACCCGTACCATCGTGTGGCTTGTCGGGAGGTATCGATAGACGCCGGCGGCGAGATCTGTGACCCTGCCCGCAACGACATAAACTTCCAACGGGTAGAGAGCGCCTGCGGAGGGTGCTGCCCTTAGTCCTCTCCCGGAGGTAACGCCTTGCGCCGCCCAGAGGAGTTGGCCGATCTCAGCCAGGGTGAGCGGTTCGTCCCGAAATTGCCGCACCGATCTTCGCTTGGAAATGGCTTCCTCGACGGAGGTTTCACTTGTAAAGCGTGGCTTCGGGAGATGAACGGCTGCGGTTTCAGGTGCCGGGAAGCATGTGCTTTCCATCCCTTCCCCCCTTGACGGCGAACTCAAAAGTGCGGTAACTGCCAGAAATGTCGAGGCGGAGACAAGAAGATACTGTTTCATCACGGGTGTCCTTGCTGAGAGGAAAAGCCGTGTCCAGACGCGAGGAGATGCCCCGGTTGCGAGACAGTCGCCCCGTCCAGCAGCCAGAGCCCTTCTTCCTTGGAATCGCCGCCTCCTCGCTGAACTCGTCTCTGGTGATGAGAAAGCTAACCACAAAGAGCGGAGAATGCGAGAGTCGGATGGCAAAAAAAGTCCGGCCGCAGAGGTGCTTAAAAGGAATGAAATTCACGGTTTCGCCTCGTTGTTTGTTGTTTGTCATTAAAGTCCCGGTCCGTTCTCACATGTGTGCCTTGTTGTGAAGGGTGACTAACTATATTTATGTCTTTTCAAGATGTTACGGCCTGTGGTACAAATATCAGGTTCTTTGCCGGGCTGAAGTCCCAGCCGTCGAACTAAGTTGAACATCGCCCCGTGCTCCTGGTCTTCAACTTCTGAATTGCGACCAGCAGCCGCTATCACGCCACCCCTGTCCAAAATCGGGAACCTTGATCTTATGAAAAGCAGAAGCCGGTCCTTGTTCGTCCTCTGGTTCATTCTCGTCATCTTCTCAACCCTCAGCAGAACGGTCTTGTTGCTCAAGTCTCTGCCGAACCTCGATTTGACACCGCTCCTTTTGGTCAAGATCTATGCGGTCGGCTTCCTCTTCGACTGCGTCACCTTTTCGTACGTTGCCATCCCCTTTGTCCTGGTGGCCATTCTCCTGCCGGACAGGATCTTCAACAGCAAACCCTTCCGGCTCTGCGGGTACCTGGTCCTTTTCCTCCTGACCTATGCGATGATCTTCGATGTCGTGGCCGAATATGTCTTCTTCGACGAGTTCGCCACCAGGTTCAACTTCATCGCCGTCGATTACCTCATCTATACAGCCGAGGTCATCAACAACATTCGCCAGTCCTATCCGCTGAACTCGATTCTCGGGGGCATCCTGGTGATCACTGTCGCCGTCTTTCCCTTCTTCAAAAAGGCCCTGGCGGCCTCTTTCACCGCCGCTTCGCGTTTCCCCAAAAGGATGAAGCTCGCCGTGCTGCTCTTGCTGCCGCTTCTGTCGCTTGGCTTCGTCGACCTCTCCCTGTCCCACATCTCTCCCAACAACTACGCGGATGAGCTGGCAGGAAACGGGATCTACGACCTCTTTGCCGCCTTCAGGAACAACGAACTCGACTTCAACAAGTTCTATGTCACCAGGGACAACAAGGTGGTCATGGCCCAGCTGCGAGGCGCGCTGCTGGAAAAGGGAAATCACCTGGTGAAGCAGGACGGCGAGAGCATCACCCGCGCCATCCGGCAGCAGGGCCCGGAGAAGCGCCTCAACGTCATCGTCATCGTCGAGGAGAGCCTGAGCGGCAAATTCCTCACCTCTTTCGGGAACAACCAGGGGCTCACGCCGAACCTGGACCGCCTTGCCGGTGACTCGCTCTTCTTCACCCACCTCTATGCAAACGGAACCAGAACGGTGCGCGGCCTGGAGGCGATCACCCTCTCCATCCCGCCCTTGCCAGGCACCTCCATCATCAAGAGGCCCAAAAACGAGAACTTCTTCTCCTGGGGATCGCTGATGAAGGAGAAGGGGTACGACAACAAGTTCATCTATGCCGGCCACGGCTACTTCGACAACATGAACTACTTCTTCGCCAACAACGGGTTCGGCATCGTCGACCGGCTGGACTTCAAGAAGGATGAGGTGACCTTCGACAACGCCTGGGGGGTGTGCGACGAGGACCTGTTCAACAAGGTGATCAAGGAGTGCGACAAGTCGGCGAAGCTGGGCAAGCCGGCCTTCAGCGTGGTGATGACCACCTCCAACCACCGCCCCTACACCTACCCGGCAGGCAAGATCGACATCCCTTCCAAAAGCGGCCGTGAAGGCGGGGTGAAGTATGCCGATTACGCCATAGGAAGACTGATCGCCGAGTCCAGGAAGCACCCGTGGTTCAAGGACACCGTCTTCGTCATCGTCGCGGACCATTGCGCGGGGAGTGCCCGGAAGATGGCGCTGCCGGTCAAGGACTACGAAATCCCGCTGCTGATCTTCGCCCCGTCACATGTGAAACCCCAGCGTATCGACACCATGATGAGTCAGATCGACATCGCCCCGACGGTGCTAGGTCTGCTCAATTTCAGCTACGACACCCAGTTCATGGGAAAGGATGTCCTCAAGCTGAAGGAGGATGAGGGGCGGGCCTTTATCGCCACCTATCAGAAGCTCGGCTTCATCGAAGGCAACAAACTCCTGGTACTAGGGCCTAAAAAGGAAGCCGAGTACTACACCTTCAACCGGACTGACGGCAAGACCACCGAGATCAAAGCTGACGAGGAACTCCTCCTTCATGGCCTTGGCTATTATCAGGGCACCAATTACGTCTACCATAACGCCCTCAACCGCTTGTCGAAGTGACGAGCCGTTAGGGAAAAAATTCTTGCCAAAACGGCAAATATGCTGTATTCAAGCGTAATTAGCTGTTGATGGAAGGTGTCACCGTCAGTCCCGACAGATTCACCGGCCATTTAATCAGCCACTTAGATTCTTTCTAGGTGGCTGTTCTTTTTTAGCTTCGGATGCGGAAGAGGCGGCCAGGGGAAGGGCGGTCGCCGCCGGATCTCCCGATTCCCGATACGCTCTGCCATTGGTTGATGCGGCTCGGGCAAGCCGGGAACGGGGTGGGGATTTTGGTCACCTTGCCAAGAAACATGCTATCATTAGAGAGCTGAAACCTGGCCCGGCGATGAGTAACTACGGCAGCGGTAACAAAAGGGGTGGAATTGCGGGATGGCAGATGGTAAAGGAAAGCTGATCGCCTGTCACGACTGTGATCTCCTGCAGCGGGAGATCGCACTGAAGCCGGGCTGCTCTGCCAGTTGTCCCCGTTGCGGTGCAGTGCTGTACCGTAACGCCACCGACAGCATTGACCGCACGCTGGCCTACGCCTTGGCCGCCGTAGTCCTCTTCGTGATCGCCAATTCCTCTCCCATCTTTTCCATCCAGACCCAGGAGGAGCGCAAGGCGATCAACCTGTACGGGGCGGTAGTCTCGATGTGGGACCAGGATATGAAGCCGGTCGCCGTGGTTGTTTTCCTGACCGCGATCCTGGTTCCGGCCATAGAGCTGGTCTCCATGATCTATCTCCTGCTGCCGCTGAAGCTTAACCGCGTCCCGACCGGCTACGCCTTGTTCATGCGGACACTCCAGTACGCGGAGCCGTGGGGGATGGTCGAGGTGCTGATGCTGGGCGTGCTGGTTTCCCTGGTGAAGCTGACCAACAATTTCAAGGTCGTCCCCGGCATCGCCCTCTGGTCGTTCGGCGCATTGACCCTGCTGCTGGCGGCCGTCGCCGCCTCCTTCAGTGCCCGTGACGTCTGGGCCAGGATCGAAGAGGGGAACCGGAAGGTGCGCTCATGAAGGACAACGCCCCCAGCGCCGCCGCCCTGGGCCTTTGCACCTGCCACGTCTGCGACATGGTCTCCAGGTGCAACGGACAGCGGGGGAGCCGCTGCCCGCGCTGCGGCACCAGCCTCCATCCGAGAAGACCGGCAAGCGTCGCGCGCTGCTGGGCCTTCCTGATCGCCGCATACATCCTGTACATTCCTGCGAACCTGCTGATCATGATGGAGACCGGCTCGCTCATCAGCTACCGCAAGGACACCATCATAAGCGGCGTGGTTCACCTCTGGAAAAACGGCAACATGATGATCGCGGTGATCGTCTTCATTGCCAGCATCATGATCCCGCTGTTGAAGCTGATCTCGCTGACCCTGCTGCTGATCTCGGTGCGGCGCCCTTCGAAGTGGAGCCCCAGGCAGCGTACCCGGCTGTACCGCATGGTCGAACTGGTCGGCCGCTGGTCGATGCTCGACATCTACGTGGTCACGCTTCTGGCGGCCCTGGTGCAGCTTGGCGCCGTGGCCACGGTCAAGGCGGGGCCGGCTGCCATCGCCTTCGGTGCGGTCGTGGTGCTGACCATGTTCGCTTCCATGCAATTCGACCCGCGCCTGATCTGGGACCCCGTTGAGAAAGAGGAATCCGATGACTGATACCCCCGAACGACCCGAGCTTTCCGACATCCCGGAGGCCGTCAGCGAGCCCAAGAGGCGCTTCTCCGTCCAGCTGGTCTGGATTATTCCCATCGTGGCGGCCATCATCGGGCTCTCCCTCGCGGTCAAGGCCTTCATGGAGCGGGGCCACATGATCACCATCACCTTCAACACCGGTGAGGGGATGGAGGCCGGGAAGACCAAGCTTAAGTACAAGGACGTCCAGATCGGCGAGGTCAAGGGCCTGGCCATCTCCCCCGATCGCTCGCATGTCATAGTCACCGCCGAGGTTTCCAAGGACGCCAGGGGCCTGCTGGTGAAGGATACCCGCTTCTGGGTGGTGCGCGCCCGCATCTCCGGCGGCAACGTCTCCGGATTGAGCACTCTCATCGGCGGGTCGTACATCGGCCTCGACGCCGGTACCTCCAAGGAGAGCCGCGACGACTTCGTGGGACTGGAGGCGCCCCCGGCGGTCTCCATGGATGTTCCCGGGCGCCAGTTTCTGCTGCACGCCCCGGATGTCGGCTCGCTCGACACCGCCTCCCCGATCTTCTACCGCCGGATGCAGGTGGGGCAGGTGATCTCCACCGAACTCGACCGGGGAGGGAAGGGGGTCACCATCAAGGCCTTCATCCGTGCCCCCTATGACCAGTTCGTCAGGACCAACACCATCTTCTGGGACGCCAGCGGCGTCGACCTGACCTTGAACGCCAACGGCGTCAAGCTGAACACCGAGTCAATGGTTTCCATCCTCCTCGGAGGCATCTCCTTCCAGCCCCCCGAGGGACGAGCCGATACACCCCAGGCCCCGGCCAACACCGCCTTTGAGCTGTACGGTTCCAAGGACGAGGCGATGAAGCACGCCGAGACTGTGGAGCCTTTCCAGCTGGTCTTCCACGAATCCGTACGGGGCCTCGGCGTGGGCGCGCCGGTGGACCTGCGCGGGGTGACGGTAGGGGAGGTTACCAAGGTTGACGTCGTTCTTGATCCCAAGGGGACCGATTTCGCCATCCCGGTAGGGATCGTCCTTTACCCCGAGCGGCTGCATGCGCTGCGCGACCACAACGGCAAGCGTCCCAAGCCGGCGGACTTCCGGCCGCTGCTCAACGACCTGGTGGCCCACGGCCTGCGAGGCACCATCAAGAGCGGCAGCCTCCTCACCGGGCAGCTCTACATCGGGCTCGACTTTGTCGGCAAGAAAGGGCGTCCCGCCAGCATCGACTGGAGCAGCGACCCTCCCAGCTTCCCCACCGTCCCGGGGTCGATGCAGGAGGTCCAGAAGAAGCTGATGATGATCGTGGAGAAGATAGAGAAGCTCCCGCTTCAGGAGCTGGCCGGCGATGCCCGGAAGACGGTGAATTCGCTGGATCAGACGATGAAGAGCGCCGACAAGCTGCTGAAGAATGTCGATGGCTCGCTGGTGCCGGAGGCCCGCTCGGTCCTTGCCGAGACGCGGCAGTCTCTGGATGACGTCCGGAAAACGTTGGGTGAAGCGAGAAAAACCATGGGGGGGGCCAACCAGGTCCTCTCTCCGGAGGCGCCCCTGCAGCTCGACCTTCGCGACACTCTGCACGAGGTTTCGCGGGCCGCGCAATCGCTGCGGGTGCTGGTAGACTACCTGGAGCAGCACCCCGAATCGATCATCCGCGGGAAGAGGGAGGACAGGAAATGATGCGCTTTTTTGTCGCCACGGCGGCCGTCCTGGCACTGGCTACAGCGGGCTGCAGCAGGTCTCCTCGAGTCACGTTCTATACCCTCGTCCCCGCGGCCACCGCCGGGGTGCCGGCTCCGGTGAGCGGCGTTCCTTCGGTCGCGGTGGGTCCCGTGTCCCTCCCGGAGATGGTGGACCGTCCGCAGTTCGTTGTGCGGGAGGGGGCCAACCGGGTGGAAATCCTGGAGGCGCAGCGCTGGGCGGAGCCGCTGAAAACCGGTATCCCGCGTTTCGTGGCGGAGGAGCTGGGGCGGCGTCTTGGCTCCACCCGGGTCTCCTCGTATCAGCAGTTCTCTGGTGCGGCGGCCGATTACCGGGTGCTGATGGACATCCTGCGCTTCGAGTCCGTGCCGGGTCAGAGCGTCACGGTTGAGGTCAACTGGACGGTCCGCAGTAGCAGCCCTGCACCCGCAACAGGGCACTCGCTGGTGCGCGAGAAGATCCAGGTGCCCGGTTACGAAGCCATGGTGGCAGCATACGGCAGGGCGCTTTCCCGCGTAAGCGATGATGTCGCCAAGGCCCTCAGGGCGGAAATGGCTGCGAAACCGTGAATGGTGAATGGTGAATGGTGAATGGTGAATGGTGAATGGTGAATGGTGAATCCCGCGTGAAATCTGGATCCCCGATAAGGGCATTCGGGAATGACAATCTCATGGCGGAAGATTAGCGTTGGTTGATATGTATTCTGAACGTAACCCTCCTGCATACTCTGCTACTCCCCCTCTTTTTTCTCCTTTAAACAGTGACAGTACGATCTCCCCACAACGCTGAGACCGTTCCAAAATGGGACGATGAAATTTTGTATACATTTTCTGTTGCTAATCTATAGCTTCAGAGCTACACTATCAAACGTTCGTTCGGTCGTTATTCTGTGATTGGCAGTGCGGCCAGTTGACTAATTGATCCTGTCGGTGCTGGTGTTAC
>NZ_JBXKJL010000002.1:0-5059 GCF_056994735.1 Geomonas sp. | reverse complement strand
CCGAGAGGAAAATCCATGCATACTGCACTACTTGTGGCAGCCCTCATGATCATGGCTGCAGCCGTCAACATCCCTCTTGGATACCTGCGCCAAGGATACGCGAAATTCTCCTTCGGCTGGTACTTCTATGTCCACATCTCCATCCCCGTCATCATATACTTCAGAATCAAGGCTGGACTAGGATGGCAGTTCATCCCGTTCTCTCTGGCCAGCGCGGTAGTCGGCCAGATCATCGGAGGCAGGATTTACCGGAAGAGGACCCCCGTTGAGTAACAAGCGCCCCAGGATGCGCAGGCCCGCGGCAGTGGCCGACGTCCTGGCCACCATACTGCGCGGGACTCCTGCTGAGAAGAGACTCAAGGAGGGGGAGATCTGGCTCGTCTGGGATGAAGCAGTCGGAAGCCGGATCGCAACCCACGCCCAGCCGGCGGCCTTTCGAGACGGCACCCTCACCCTGACCGTCGACAGCGCGCCGTGGATGCAGCAGCTTACTTTCCTGAAGCGCGAACTGATCGCGAAAGTGAACGAACATTTGGGCAATGAGCTGGTTAAGGATCTTTACTTCAAGGCCGGCAAGATTGCCGCCGCGGCCAAGGCAAAAGCGCCGCACCCCCCGAAGCGGCGAGAGCTGACGGAAGAGGAACGGGCCTGGATCTCCGAACAGGCCGCCACCGTTGCCGATCCGGAGCTGAAGTCAGTATTCGAAAGCCTGATGAAGCGCGACCGGGAGAACAGGGACTAGGGGCTAGGGACTAGGGGCTAGACGCCCCAGAGCATCAGCTTCTCCTCAACCTGCATTGGCTTCCTCTCAACCCGCCTTGGCTTCCTCTTTCGCCTTTAAAGATTTCTGTATCCCGCGCAGCAACCTACCCACTTCGTCAATGTTTGCAAAAAGAGGCTCCAAAGTTGAAGCACTGATGTAGCCCAATCTGGCAGCAATCAGCAGTTGCGTCTCCAACTCGGCCACCGATCCGAGACTGATTGACAGGAAATGAAGAAACTCACGAGTAGCCCCGCGAGCATGACCTTCGGCAACGTTTGACGGCACAGACACTGCCGCACGTTGAATCTGGCTAGTCAAGCCGTAACACTCGGTCTTCGGGAAACAGTTCGTGACTTGGTACACCTCACAGACCATGTCCATTGCCATCTGCCAAGCCTTCAGGTCCCGGTAACTTCGTACCTCCATGTCATCCCCCAGTCCCGATTCCCCAGTCCCGAATCCCTAGTCCCTAGTCCCTAGTCCCTAGCCCCTTGTATATTCTCAGCTTCTCCTCGCTGTAGCCCCCGTCCTCGCCTCGCACCATCAGCGGCGCTTCCACGACCAGCTCGCCGGTACGCCCCTTCATCAGTTCCACCATGAACATCCTCGCCGGCATGGTGCTGTTGCCATGCACCATGCGCAGCCTAAGCACAGCCAGCTTCTGGCGGGCAGCCTCTGCCACAAGCTCTGCCAGCCTGCAGGTGTGGTAGATGAAGCAGATCCGCCCCGACTCCTTCACCAGGAATTTGGCTGCGGCAAGAAAATCGGCAAGAGTGGCCGTCGTCTCATGCCGTGCCTGGTCACGCCCCGCCCGCGGGCTGACCTTCCCCGTGACAGGCCGGCGATACGGAGGGTTCGAGACCACCAGGTCGAAGGTCGAGACAGGGAAGCGCCCCCTGAGCGCGAGTACGTCCTCGTTGACAATCGCTATCCTGTCGGCCAAGCCGTTGCGCTTTACGTTCCGGGCCGCGATGTCCGCCATCTCCGCCTGAAATTCCGCTCCGGTCAGTGACAGCGAAGGGTCGCGGCGCGCCAGCAGCAGGGGGATGATCCCGCAGCCGGTGCCGAGATCGAGCACCCGCTCGCCGCCGCGCAGCGGGACGAAATCCGCAAGCAGCAGGGGATCCACCGAAAACCGGTAGCCGTGCCGCGGCTGAATCATCCGCAGCCGGTAACCGCTCAGCTCATCGAGCGTCTCCGTCTCGCCCGGATGGAGTTCCATCACGTTTTCCTGCACGACTTCCATCTAAATTTCCTGCTTGCGCGATAACAGGGGCCATCCACGCATTCCAGCTAGCCCCGCCAGCACCAGCATGCCCATCAGGGTGAAATCCTTCTTGCCCAAGGTGGGGGTGTCACCGTTCATTCGCGACCTCCGTCAGGATGTGCGGTGTGAAAAGCCCCATCTTGCACAGCCGGAACTGCAGCGCGGTCTTCAAGACGCCAAGGCCGTAGATCACGCTGCGGCGGAAGTTGATGGAGGAGGCGTCTGCGAAGTACTTGGTCGGGCAGGAGACCTCGCCGATGCGGTAGCCGCCCCACACGATCTGCGCCAGCATCTGGTTGTCGAAGATGAAGTCGTCGGAGTTCTGGTCGAGGGGTAGCCGCTGGAGAACCTGCCGCGAGAAGGCCCGGTAACCGGTGTGATATTCGGAAAGCTTGTGCCCCAGCAGGAGGTTCTCCACCAGGGTCAGGAACCTGTTGGCCACGTACTTGTACAACGGCATCCCGCCCTTCAGGGCGCCCACCCCGAGAATCCGGGAGGCCAGCACGGCGTCAAACTCTCCGTACGCAATCATAGAGGCCATGGCCGGCAAGAGGTTCGGGGTGTACTGGTAGTCGGGATGAAGCATCACCACGATATCGGCGTCGAGGCCGAGGGCGGTCCTGTAGCAGGTCTTCTGGTTCCCGCCGTAGCCCAGATTCTGCGGATGGATGACGGTGTGAATCCCCAGCCGCGTTGCCACCTCCGCGGTATGGTCGCGGCTGGCGTCGTCGACGAGGACGACGTCGTCCACGAACTCAAAGGGGATCTCCCTGTAGGTCATCTCCAGGGTCTTAGCCGCGTTGTACGCGGGCAGGACCACAACAACCTTCTTGCCGTTAATCATGCTCCACCCTCAACGTCCGATCCTATTAAACTTTCTTCCGCCGACCTCAGAGCCCTTCGCCCTCAGCTTGTCCAGCGAAATTATCCGCCTCTACCCGTTCGCCGCTACGCTCCCGCCTGCCGCGGAGCTTGAACTCCCTCACCAGCGCGACGGCGAAGATCAGGAAGGAGACGAGCGTCAGGTACTTGCCGATTTTGAAGGGCATGGGATCGAAAACGAACTCGACCTTGTGGACCCCGGGCGTGACGTACACGCCGCGCAGCACATGGTCGACCGGGTAGATCTTGGTGTCCTTGCCATCAACCGTGGCGCGCCATCCCTTGTAGTACTTTTCCCCCAGGATCAGCATGGCGTTCATCCTCGCCGAGGCCTCCAGTTCGACCCTTTCCGCCTCGTAGCGCAGCACGCGGACACCGCCCGCGGCGGGAGGCAGCGGACTGTTGAGCGACAGCATCGGAATGGGCGGAGCCGATTCCACCAGCGCCATCACCTCGGGATTGAAGGCGGGAGTCTGCAGGGCGGCAATGGCGTCCTGGGAGGAATTCACCGCCACCGCAACCGGCGCGAGCCAGGCCTTGGGAAGCACGGTCTTGTTCTCGAGGACCATCGGTCCGGCACCCGGAGCCGCGTAGACCGGGGTGTATTTCAGCGTCAGCTTCGCCTTCTCCTGCTCGAACTGCTCCTTGGGAATCACCAGGTACCTGACGTTCATGATGTCGGGCATGCTGGAGCCGAGGTTGAAGCTATCGAGGAACTCCTGCCAGCTCCGCTTCTGGACCGGGTTGGAGGTGAAGAGCACGGGGATCCCGTTGCTCGCGTAGGCCATCGGGTCGCTGCCATCCATCGGCAGGGATCGGTACTCTTTCCCCGCTTTGGCGAGGAACTCCATGGTCGGCGTCTTCACCCCCCTCACCTGCTCCGGTACCGGCTGCAGCAGCATATACTTCGCATTGACCCGGGCCACATCGGCGACGTAGCAAAGGAGGAGCAGGGCGGGGAGCCAGCTGACCAGCGAGCGCTTGCGGCTGCCGAAGAAGATGGCTGCGGCATAGGCCGCCGAGACCGCGATGGCGATGCCCGTTTCCTTCACCAGGTTGTTCCAGCGCTGCGCGACCAGGGCCGATCCCTGCTCGTATCGGGTCGGGTTGCCGATCATCTCTGAGAACGCCGACAGGAACGCCCCCTGGGCCACCTGCTCCAGCCCGAGGAGAGCCAGCACCGCCACCGGCAGCGAGACGATGCCGATCAGGTAGCGACGGAAAGCCTTCGTTTCCCGCACCTCCTTGTCCAGCAGCAGATCGATCCCGCGGGCAGCCAGCACACCGAGCGCCATGACCGGAAGGAACATGATCATCTTGGGCACGCGGAACCGGTTGATGCCGGGGAGGTGCTCGTAGAGGAACCAGTAGAACGGGGTGAACTTGCCCATGGAGAAGAGGATCCCCACCGCCAGGCCCGCGGTGGCCAGCCAGGTGTACTTGTCGCGCCTGAAGATGAGCGGCAGCGGCACCAGCAGCCAGGGGAGGAGCCCCATGTAATCGGTGGTCTGGGTGAAGTTCATCCGTCCCCAGTAGTAGGAATCTATGTTGTTGCCGTTGAAGCCCCCTTCCTGCCGGGAGTAGCCGAAGAACCCGGGGATCACGAAGGTCACTACTTCCTCGGGAGGGAGCGACCAGGACATGGCCTCCTCGACATCGAGGCCGCCCTTCCCCTGGTTCGAGCCGCTCTGGACGCCGCGAGTGGTGTCCTTTGACCAGTCGGAAAGGGGCACCAGCGAGATGGCCACGGTGGAAAGGAAGAAGACCAGGGTTACCACGTTCAGCCCCAGGATCCTGGCGAAGGCGCCCTTTCCTTCCCTGCGTTCGGCGAGAATGATGGCGATGGAGCGGCAGACGCCGTAGGCGCCGATACCGAGGCAGGTATAGTAGGCGATCTGCCAGTGCATGTTGAAGAACTGGAAGGCCAGGACCACGGCGGCGGTCATAGGGTAGATATAGCGCCGGCTCTGGAAGCCCCTCTCCAGGAAGTAGAAGGCCCAGGGGGTGAAGCTGATGGTGGCGATCTTCTGCACGTGGCCCGCGTTGATGAGCGAGGCGTTTTCCGGAGCCACCGCGAAGATCAAGCCGCCCAGGAAGGAGCCGAAGCGTCCGATGCCGATGGCGCGGCAGAAGCAGTAGGTGCCGGC
>NZ_JBXKJL010000001.1:0-16153 GCF_056994735.1 Geomonas sp. | reverse complement strand
TTCCTTGTTTAGCCGCTTAGCCTCGTCGCGCTGCCGGGAAAGGAGGGCCACCTCCTTTTGTGCAGCAGCCAGTTCCGAAGAAACCATCGTCATCCGAAGTGCAGTCTGCGCGAGCGAGTCTCTTTCCGCCGTCAGCTTGGCGTTTTCCGCCTTTGCGGTTTTCAGCTCGGCGGTGACTCCCAAATGAGATGCGGAGCCCTCTTGCACCTGGACCGACAGGGCATCCCTCTCGGCACGCAGCGCCTCCAGTTCGCTCGCCATCTTGATCAGGACGCCCGTAATCTCCTCTTGTTCCTTTCGATCCTTCCTCTCAGTAAATACGGCAGCAGCCTTCGGAATTGAGGCAACTAACGCGGCTGATACCGAAGCAGCGGAGGCTACTGAGGCAGCGGATATTGAAGCAACGGAAGCAACTGAAGGAACTGAAGCAGCTGAGGCAAGAGGTGCAGCAGGGGAAGGTAATACGGCGGTGGATTCTTCTTGGGGTATTGGTGGTTTTTGTTGGGCAGGAATTGGCGGCGTAGTTGCTTTTTTGGCATTGCTGGGGAAGTTGAATATCTTGAAGTTTCGTACAACTACCGCCCTCATCGCAGCACCGTAATCAAGATTCACTCGTTCCGGCGCAAACCCCATGGATCTGGCGAATTCGAGAGCTTGTTCCAGTGACTGCCGGTAGTTTTTCTCTGTGTCGCTGGAGTTGGAGTCGGTGTAGACAAAGTTGCGGCCATACTCAGCCGCCAACGAGACATAGACCTGAACGGTAGATTTCTTCTTCACCGCGCAGACGTAGGCGACGCGAGGTTCAGGACGAGAGCCGGTAAGGTCTATTGCGACGGGCTGGGATTCGAAAAGGTCCAGTACATCGGATTCCAGTGCTTCTATGCGGCCGAGTGACTTGTCCAATGCAAGCATGGGCGCCTCCCACTGAGTGTAGCTGTAGAAGGATTCGGCACCCGTTCAACAAAAAAAAACGGGTTGCCAAAAAAGATATTTCGGCAACCCGGCTGTCTACGTGAGACCCAATGGGCTTTCCGCCCCATCCTCGCGGATGGTTTAGTATTATCGTGTATCGCGAATTTTTAGTTTGCGTAGAATACAACAACAAATCAACTAAATCAAGATATTTCCAACCATATTTAATACTATTGTCACTTAACTGTAATCTTCTATAAGCTGCGCGGATGACAGTCTTGTTCGCATCCAGGGAACACCTTCACAATCAAAACCATCTGCCACGGAGACACGGAGAAAATCCGAGAAGGCAAGAACATTGAAAGTGAAAAGAGAATCTTCATCTTTCAACCAACGGCCGTCACCCTTCAACCAATGGTCGTCAACCAACTTGGTCAGGCCCCGACAGGGACAGCGAAAGGGTTGGACACCACGATTCCCTCACGTCAGCACTCGGAGGCTTGCTTTTGACTTTAGGTCTACTCCTGCTATAGTGTCGGCGTCCAGGTGGCATAAAGATGTGCGATGACAGCGAAAGGAGACGTTGAGCTATGAGATCTTTCTTTGGAATCTTATTAGTTATTCCAATCCTTGCTGCCTTCTGTGGACCAGTTGCTGCAGTCGAGAACAGATGTCCTGAAAGCGCACAAACGTTTTGGAAGGGGTTCCGGCAGAGTGTCCTTAAGAGAGATATGGATAGGGTAACAAAACTCACCCGCTTTCCCTTCGAAGTCCGCGGCAGCCTGGACAGTAGTGAGCAGAAAAGGCTCGGTCTAAATGACTTCATAACCACATTTCCAATGTTATTGGAGACTGACCCTGGGCTATCAGCTGAACCTTCAACTATGAGAACTTTGGTAGTAGCAACTGCCAAAGTACCGAACCGATACTGTAGCGCACATGGCAAACAATTTAGGGTCGGGACATGGTCATTTGAAATAACACCGGAAGGATGGCAATTCATAAGAGCTTATCTTGAGGATTAGGAACCTTCGAGAAAACGGAGAGCGATCATGACCAACCTCATCAAGCTACACGATCAAGGTGTTCAAGTCTGTAAGATACAGCTCCTATTAAATTCCAGTCTTATGCCAAGCCCGAACCTCAGAGTCGACGGCCACTTTGGGCCCCGAACCTTTCAAGCAGTGAAGTTGTTTCAGCAGCATAAAGGCCTGTCAGCCGATGGTGTTGTCGGTCCTAAAACTCTGATAGCTCTAGGACTGAAGAACGTCCTATCGCCAACTACACATGTAGTCTCGCCGCTTGCTCCTTGGATGGATATAGCAATTGCTGAGCTCGGGGTCCATGAAGATTCGCTTCCAGGGCAACACAATGCTCGGATTGTAGAGTATCATCAAACGACTACGCTGAAGGCAACGGACGATGAAACTCCATGGTGCTCAGCATTTGTTAACTGGGTAATGCAGAAAGCCGGCAAGAAAGGGACTAATAGTGCTGCTGCACGAAGTTGGCTGGAATGGGGTATCGAAGTGATCAACCCAACTCCGGGTGTAATAACTGTGATAAAGAGGAAGGTGGGTGGCTTCAGTCATGCGACCGGCTCACACTCTGGCTTTCATGTCGGATTCTTTGTTTCTTTGTCACCGCCTCATATTCGTTTGCTCGGCGGCAATCAAATGGATCAGGTAAAATACTCGAATTTTTCCTTGGAGAATTACGAGGTAAAGGGTTACAGAAAGCCCTTTTAAGAAGAGCCCGAGAGTGACACCACTGAAAGTGTATGCGTTGCTTGAAGCTATGCTAGACGCCCCCCTTTTTCTGACGCCAGTTGAGCTGCGGCACCAACTTCAAGGCGGTTCTCTTCGCCCCCGTTGGTCCACCGTGCTCGTTAATGCATCCCAACGCCTTCCCTGCTTGCGTTATGCCTCAGGTATTATACATGAGAAGCTCGTCTCCAACACTTTAAGGAGGCCCTTCCTTTCACGACGAACGCCAGGGAGATATATCCCGAACCAGGTGTACGAGGTTGAACTATGGCTCGACCAAACACCATCGAAACCATCACCGGTCTTACTTCCGTGGAAGCGGCAGAGGCATTGAAGGAGGAGGGGCCGAACGAACTCCCTGCCGCGAAGCGCCGCGGAAACCTGCGCATTGCCTGTGACGTCATGCGCGAACCGATGTTCCTCCTGCTGGTCGCCTGCGGCGCCATCTATCTTATTCTCGGCGACATGCACGAAGCCCTCATGCTGCTGGGCTTCGTGCTACTGGTCATGGTGATCACGCTCTACCAGGAGGGAAAGACCGAACGGGCGCTGGAGGCTTTGCGCGATCTCTCGAGCCCGCGAGCGTTGGTGATCCGCGATGGCGAGAGAATGAGGATCGCCGGGCGCGAGGTGGTCCGAGGGGACGTCATCCTGCTCGCGGAAGGGGACCGTGTACCCGCCGATGCCCTGGTTCTCGATGCGACCAACCTTTCGGCGGACGAATCGCTACTGACTGGGGAATCGGTGCCGGTGCGAAAAGTCGCAACGGAAGTGACGGCTCCGGCCCGGCCGGGAGGAGACGATCTCCCATTCGTCTTTTCGGGGACACTGATCGTGCAGGGGCAGGGGGTGGCACGGGTAATCGCCACCGGGGCGGACAGCGCGATCGGCCGGATCGGCAGGAATCTGGCGACGGTAACGACCGAAGAGGGCCTGCTCCAGCGGGAAACCGGGAAACTGGTCAGGGTGATGGCGGTCGCGGTGCTGGGTCTTTGCGTTCTGCTGGTAATCACCTACGGCATAAAGGGAGGGCAGTGGCTCTCCGGTGTCCTGGCCGGGCTTACCCTGGCGATGGCCGTGATGCCCAACGAGCTGCCGGTGGTCCTTACCATCTTCGTGGCACTGGGCGCATGGCGGCTTTCGCTGTCGCAGGTCCTTACCAGACACCCCCGCGTTGTGGAGACCCTCGGCTCCGCGACGGTCCTTTGCGTCGACAAGACCGGGACCCTCACCTACAACAGGATGATCGTCGCCACCCTGAGCAGCGAGGGAAGAACCTGCAGCGTACGGGATTTTCGCGAAAATCCGCCGCCGGAGATCTTTCACGACCTGGTGGAGTACAGCATCCTTGCCAGCCAGCGGGACCCGTTCGATCCGATGGAGCGGGCGATCAAGGAGTTCGGGGAGCATTACCTCGCCCACACCGAGCACCTTCACGCCGAATGGATCCTGGAGCGTGAATACCCGCTGTCTCCGGGACTGTTGGCGATGTCCCACGTCTGGCGCTCATCCAAGGGTGAAGAATATGTCATCGCTGCCAAGGGTGCTCCCGAGGCGATAGCGGATCTCTGCCATTTCGACCAGGCACAACTGGAAAAGCTGATGACGCAGGTGACGAGGATCTCCGAGGAGGGGCTGCGGGTACTGGGGGTGGCACGCTCGTTGTTCAAGGAAGCAGGTCTGCCGGGAGAACAGCACGACTTTACCTTCGAATTCCTCGGCCTGATCGGATTGGCCGACCCGGTGAGACCGACGGTGGCCCCTTCCCTACAGGACTGCTACCGGGCAGGTATCAGGATGATCATGATCACAGGCGACTATCCCGGCACGGCGCGGAGCGTCGCCCGCGAAATAGGCCTGGCAGCGCCGGAGGAGGTTATCACCGGTCCTGAATTAGACACCATGGATGATGACCAGCTTAAGCGGCGGATCACGACGGTCAACGTCTTCGCCAGGGTCGTGCCGGAGCAAAAACTCCGCCTGGTGCAGGCCCTGAAGCAAAATGGGGAGATCGTCGCCATGACTGGCGATGGCGTCAACGATGCCCCCGCCCTCAAATCGGCGCATATCGGCATCGCCATGGGGGGCCGCGGCACCGACGTGGCCCGCGAGGCGGCGGACCTGGTGCTGCTGGATGACGACTTCGCCTCAATCGTGCGGGCGATCAGGATGGGGCGGCGCATCTTTGACAACCTGAAGAAAGCCATGGCCTACCTCCTGGCCATTCACGTTCCCATCGCCGGCATGTCGCTCATCCCCGTCCTTTTCACCTGGCCGCTTTTGTTCATGCCGGTCCACATCGCCTTTCTCCACATGATCATCGACCCTGCGTGCTCCATCGTCTACGAAATGGAACACGCCGAACCGACGACCATGAGCCGCCCCCCCAGGGACCCGAGGGAGCCGCTCTTCGGAAAACGCATCGTGCTTATCAGCATCCTGCAAGGTCTTGGAATCCTGGCGACTCTGCTTGCCGTCTTCGGAATCAGCCTCGCGCGTGGCCAGGGTGAACTCGAGGCGCGGACCCTGGCCTTCACCTCGCTGATGATAGCCAACCTTTTCCTCATGCTGACCAACAGGTCATGGAGTCTTTCCATGATCCGGAGTGTTCGCATTGCGAACCCCGCGCTTTGGTGGGTGACGGGAGGGGCAATAGGCTTCCTGTACCTGGTGCTGAAGGTTCCGATATTGCGCGGCTTGTTCCGCTTTTCGGAACTGCACTACATCGACGTTGCCATCTGCACCGGGCTGGGAATTGTCAGCGTGGTGTGGTTTGAGGTATTCAAGAAGTTCGCTAGGAGGTGAAGCTTTGTCCCGGAGCCTACTTCCGGGAAAAGGTCCGTTTCCGCCCCTCGAGGTCGACGGCGACGTAGGTATAGGAAGCTTCGGTCACGATGAACATCTCCCCTTCTTCACCATCCTGTAATTCCTGCAAACGCGGCTTCACCCATACCTCCAGCCTGATGGCGATGGAGGTGTTTCCCATCCTGGTGACCTTGCCGTAGCAGCAGACGACGTCACCCACCTTGACCGGCTTGATGAACTTCATGGCGTCGACCGCAATGGTGACCGCGCGCCCCCCGGAAAGCTCCATGGCCATCATGCCGCCCGCAAGGTCCATCTGGGACATGATCCATCCACCGAAGATGTCGCCGCTTGCGTTGGTGTCGCCCGGCAAGGGCATGGTACGGAGGAGCAACTCCCCCTCAGGTCCTGCACTTTGTTCCGTCAACTCGATAACCTCCGTTTTGTACTCCCATCCCTGGTCGCAGCTCATCCCCCTCCCAACCTTCCTTCGAAACTGCTCCCTCTCCCGGAGGGCGAGGGGGAGCTTGAACTGTGGAGAAATGGGCAGGTGCAAGTAGCTAACCGGACAACGCTGGGGGTGGGGTGGATTTTTAAATGGCCTGCCCTGCCCCGAGTTCATACTTCAGAAGCAGGTGTCCCATCTTGTCCCGCTTGGTCTTCAGATAGATCACGTTGGTTGCGGAAGGCGGAATCTCGATCGGCACCCGCTCCACGACGTCCATCCCGTACCCCTGGAATCCCACCAGCTTCTTCGGGTTGTTGGTCATGAGGCGGATCTTCTTGATGCCGAGGTTCGCCAGGATCTGCGCCCCGATGCCGTAGTCCCGCAGGTCCGCCTTGAAACCCAGCGCCAGGTTGGCCTCCACCGTGTCATGCCCCTGGTCCTGCAGCGCGTAAGCCTTCAGTTTGTTGGTGAGGCCGATGCCGCGCCCTTCCTGGCGCATGTACAGGATCACCCCCGCCCCTTCCTTCTCGATCTGCTCCATGGCGTTGTGCAGCTGCGAAGCGCAGTCGCACCGGACGCTGCCGAAAACGTCGCCGGTGAGGCACTCGGAATGGACCCGCACCAGGACCGGCTGGTCCCCCCGGATCTCACCCTTGACCAGCGCAAGATGCTCCAGGTTGTCGATGTCGTTTTCGAAGGCCACCGCCCTGAAGGTGCCGTACTCCGTGGGGAGCGCCACCTCGACCGACCTCCTCACCAGCGACTCATGCTTCATGCGGTAGGCGACCAAATCGGCTATGGTGCAGACCTTTATCCCGTGCTCCTTCGCGAACTCCTTCAGCTCGGGCATGCGCGACATGGTGCCGTCCTCGTTCATGATCTCGCAGATGACGCCGGAGGGCTCAAGCCCTGCCAGCCGGGCGAGGTCGACCGAACCCTCGGTCTGGCCGGCCCGCACCAGCACGCCGCCGTTTCTGGCTCTCAGCGGAAAGACATGGCCGGGCCTCGCCAGATCGGCAGCCTCGGCACCGGGGGCCACGGCGGTCAGAATGGTGTGGGCGCGGTCGGCCGCCGAGATGCCGGTGGTAACCCCCTTCCTGGCCTCGATCGAAACGGTGAAAGCGGTGCCGAAGGAGGAGGTGTTACTCTGCACCATGGGCGCGAGGTCCAGCCGGTCGCAGCGTTCGGCGGTCATGGTGAGACAGATGAGGCCCCGGCCGTGCTTGGCCATGAAGTTGATGGCCTCAGGCGTCACGCACTGAGCGGCCATGGTCAGGTCCCCCTCGTTCTCGCGGTCCTCGTCATCCACCAGGATCACCATCCTGCCGGCCCTGATCTCCTCGATGGCTTCCTCTATGCTGGCAACAGACATTGCTACTCCCTCCTCTAGGCTCCTGATACCGAATGGCGGCGCGCGCCACTGCGTTGAAACCGCTGCAGTGTCATTTGCATGCCTTCCCTGATGATATCCGATACCGTTTTCGAGGTTTCGAGCCTCATCAGCTCGATCACCTCTTTCTCCTCGTCATTGATGCGCACCGAGACGATGTATCTTTTTGGCTGAATTTTATCTTCGTCCATCTGCTGCCCCCCAAAGCCGACAGCCGCCGAAGAAGGCACGCTGTCTCGTCATACGCTTATTTCGCCTGATTGTCCACAAGAGTCTTGACGTTAACGTAAAATTACCCCTCCACATCCGTGCCTCATGGGACCAGCACGACCTTCCCGTAGCTCCGCCTGGTGGCGAGGTCATCAAGCGCCACGGCAGCTTCCGAGAGGGGATATTGCCGAGAGATCACCGGCTTTATGACGCCGTTCCGGTGCAAGGCAAATAGAGCCGAAAAGGTTGAGCTTCCCAGATCCGGATCCCTCAAGCGCCGTTCGCCCCAGATGACGCCGGACACAATGGCGCTTTTCAGGAGGAGGCGGTTGGCCGGGATTGAACCGATCCGCCCCGATGCGAAGCCGAGAATGAGGAGCCTGCCGCACCAGGCAAGGCACTTGAGACTGAGGTCGGTCACCTCTCCTCCGACAGGATCGCAGATGATGTCGGCGCCACGCCCCGCGGTCACCTCCTTCACCTGCGCCACCCAGTCCTCCTTCAGATAGTCGAAAGCGAAATCGGCGCCTTGCTCGCGGCAGAAGGCTGTTTTCTCCGGGCCTCCGGCAGTGGCGATGACCTTCCCTCCGAAAGCCTTGGCGAGCTGGATGGCGGCCAGCCCCACCCCTCCGGCGCCGGCGTGGACCAGGACCACATCGCCGGGCCTGATCCCCGCGCTGTGCTGCAGCGCCGTATACGCCGTCGGGTAAACGATGGAGAAGACCGACCCTTCGACCGAGGACATCGAGTCGGGCATGGGCACCGCGTCGCCGTCGTCGACCAGGGCATATTCCGCGTACCCACCCCAGCCGACGATCCCCATGATCCGCTCGCCGCCCCTGAACCGGGACCCGGCTCCGGCCTGGACCACGCGCCCGGCAACTTCCACGCCGGGGGTGAAGGGCAAGGGTGGCTTGACCTGGTAAAGCCCCCGGATCATCAAAGTGTCCAGGAAGTTCAACGCCGCCGACTCGACCCGCACCAGGATCTGCCCCTTCCCGGGCTCGGGGATGGGAAGCTCGGCAAGCTCCATCTCCCCCGGCGTGCACAACCTCCGCACCACCCAGGCCTTCATCGTCCCCTTTTTCACCGTGTGCCTCCAAGGGTATAAAGTCCCCCCTCTCCCTCCGGGAGAGGGTCAGGGTGAGGGAAGCCGCTATCTTCGTGGCACTTGCCCTCACCCCAGCCCTCTCCCAGGGGGAGAGGGAGCCATTCAGAGTGGGAATAACTTTATCCGGCGCTGAGTTGGTTTTGACCGCGCTGCCCCGGATGGACTTCCAGGGTCAGCAGGCCTGCAGCTTAGCGGTCAGCGCCGGGACGAACTGCAGGACGTCGGCAACGACCAGGACGTCGGCCTCCTCCCCGATGGGAGCATCCTTGTCCTTGTTGATGGCCACGATGAAGTCGGACTTCTTCATGCCCGCCAGGTGCTGGATCGCGCCGCTGACCCCGCAGGCGACGTACAGCTTGGGGCTGACCGTCTGACCGGTGGTCCCGACCTGGTGGCTGTGCTCGACCCAGCCGGCGTCAACGACCGGGCGGCTCGCCCCCAGCTCCCCTCCCATGGCTTTGGCCAAGGCGGCAATGACGGGGACGTTGTCCTTCTTGCCGATACCGCGTCCGGCGGTTACGATGATGTCGGCCTTGGTGAGGTCGACGTCCTTAGCTTCCGCCGGCTCGTAGCCAAGGAATTCGACCGCCGCGGTCCCGGAAATATCCAGTCGCTGCAGCTGCGGTGCTCCTCCCTCCTTCAGCACGGGGAAGGCTCCCGCCTGGATGGTGAGCACCGACCTGCTGGTGGAGGGTTTCACCGTCCTGCGCATCTTGGCGTTGCAGCAACCGACTTCGAAGCCGCCATCGACCAGGGCCGAGATCTCGGAGACCTGGGCGACCTTCAGGGAAGCCGCCACCCGCGGGGCCAGGTCCCACCCGTAGGAGGAGTGGGCAAAGACGATGCAATCGGGGTTTTCCCTCTGCACCGCCTCCAGCACCAGTTGCTTGTGGAGGTCCGGGTTGTACTCTCCGTACCTGGCAGCATCGGCCAGATAGAGAGCGCCGCCGAATTCAGGCAACTGGCTCTCGCTCCCCACCAGCAGCAGCACGGCGTCGGCCCCCAGCCTGGAGGCGAAGCCGATCAGCTCGTATGTCGTTTCCAGGATTTTTCCTTCTCTATATTCGCCGACCAGTAAAGCTTTCATGATTCCCCCCCTACCGCAGCACCGCGGTTTTTTCTTTGAGAATGCCTATCAGTTGATCGACCATCGGCCCCATTTCGCCTTCCAGCACCACGCCGCCGCCTTTCTTGGCCGGAGGATGGAAGCTCACCGTCGCCGAGAGGGACTCTTCCTTGAGGAGCTCCGCCACCTGGATGGTCACCATCTCCTTTTTCTTGGCCTTCATGATGTTGGGAAGGGTCGGATAGCGGGGAACGTTGAGGCCGAGCTGGCAGGTCACCAGCGCCGGGGTCTTCATCCTGACCACACCTTTCACGCCCCCTTCAAGCTCCCGCTTTCCGGTGACCAGGCCATCTTTGTAGGCGAAATTGACCAGGGTGGTGCTGCAGGCGTAGCCGAGCTGTTCGGCTATGCACACCCCGACCTGGGCGGAGCCGCGGTCCTGGGACTGGAATCCGGTGAAGATCAGGTCGAACCCCTTGTCCTTGGCGTAGGCGGCGATGATGGCGGCGATCTGCCACGGATCCTTCCGTGCGGAGGCGGGATCCTGGACGTGGACGGCGTTGTCGCATCCCATGGCCAGCGCCTTCCTGACCGCTTCCACGACCTTGTCCGAGCCGATGGACAGGACCGTGACCTGTGCGGCCTCGCCCAATTGCTCCTTGAGTTGGACCGCCTGCTCGACTGCGTACTCGTCGTACTCGTTCATGCGCCAGGCGAGATCAGCCTCATCAAACCACACTCCGCTGCTGTTGACCTTGAAGCGGGATTCCATGTCGGGAACCTGCTTGATACATACCAGGATCTTCATGATCTTCTCCTTTCGTTTTGTAATGCCTGCTGCGGATACCCGATGCCGTCGACCACCCCTCCGGAGGAAGGGACTTTGCTGCGAAACCTTAACTAGCGGCCACCTCACACCCGCTCGAAGACGGTGGCGATCCCCTGACCGAGCCCGATGCACAGGGACGCCAGGCCGTAGCGGGAGCCGCGGCGCTTCATCTCGTGAACGAGGGTGGCGGTGATGCGCGCCCCGGTGGAGCCGAGCGGATGGCCCATGGCGATGGAGCCGCCGTTCACGTTGACCTTTGCCTGATCGATTCCCAGCTCGCGGATGCAGGGGATGGACTGGGCCGCGAAGGCTTCGTTGAGCTCGAACAGGTCGATGTCGCCGATGGTCAGCCCGGTCCGCTCCAGCACCTTGCGGATGGCGGGGATCGGCCCGAGCCCCATGAAGGAGGGGTCGCAGCCGGCCACGGCGCTCCCGACCACCCGGACCAGCGGCCGGTACCCGAGACGCTTCGCGGTGTCGGCCTCCATGAGGAGGAGTGCGGCGGCGCCGTCATTGATCCCGCTGGAGTTGCCGGCGGTCACGGTGCCGTCCTTCTTGAAGGCGGGGCGCAGGCTGGCCAGTTGCTCCAGGGTCACGTCGGAGCGCGGGAACTCGTCCCGGTCGACCACGATCGGATCGCCTTTTTTCTGCGGCAGCAGGACCGGCACCATCTCGTCCCTGAAGAGGCCCGCGGCGTCGGCCCGGGCCCATTTGCGCTGCGACTCCAGCGCGAACTCGTCCTGCTCCAGGCGGGTCAAGCCGTACCTCTGCGCGACGTTCTCGGCGGTGTCCCCCATGCTTTCCTTGGCGTAGGGATCCGGCATCTTCGGATTGGTGAAGCGCCAGCCGATGGTGGAGTCGAAGACCTTGAAGTCCCGGGAGAAGGGTGACTCGGATTTGGCGAAGACGAAGGGGGCGCGGGTCATGGACTCCACGCCGCCGGCGATCAGGATATCCCCCTCCCCCACCTTGATGGCATGGGCCGCGCTGTTCACGGCGTTCAGGCCGGAAGCGCAGAGGCGGTTTATGGTCTGCCCGCCCACCGAGTGGGGGAGCCCCGCCAGAAGCGCCGCCATGCGCCCCACGTTCCGGTTGTCCTCGCCCGCCTGATTGGTGCACCCGAGCACCACGTCCTCGATCAGCGCGGGGTCCAGGCTGTTGCGCCTGACCAGCTCGGCTATGCAGAGCGCCGCCAGATCGTCCGGGCGTACACCCTTGAGGGCGCCGGCAAATTTTCCTACCGGTGTTCTTACCGCATCGATAATTACCGCTTCACGCATTGGCTCCTCCAGATTCCAAAATGACTCGATGATCCCCGTTCGGGCTGATCGTGATGATTCCGTTCGGCTGATCGTGATGATTCCGTTCGGCTGATCGTTATGATTCCGTTCGCCCTGAGCCTGTCGAAGGACGCATTTTTGATTCCCTACGGTCTCAGCCCCTCGGCCACCACCTCGGCGATATCCTTCACCTGGGTGTGATCCGCCTGCAGATCCTTCAAACCGTCGGCGAACATGGTGAGGCAGTAGGGGCAGCTCACGCAGAGGGTGTCCGGTTTCTGCTTCAGTGCCTCTCCGATGCGGTTGAGGTTGATCCTCGCCCCCTCCTGCTCCTCCATCCACATCCTCCCCCCGCCGGCTCCGCAGCAGAAGGAATTCTCGTGGTTACGCTCGAGCTCGATGGGTGCGTTCCCCGTGGCCGCCGCGATCACCTTGCGAGGGGGTTCGTAGACGTCGTTGTGCCGTCCGAGGTAGCAGGAGTCATGGAAGGCGATCTTGCCGAGATCCGTTACCTCCCGCTTGAGCTTCAGCTTCCCGGTGCTGAGGAGGCTGTCGATCAGCTCGCTGTGATGGATGACCTCCAGCTCCAGCCCGTACTGCCGGTAATCGTTTTTCAAGGTGGTGAAGCAGTGCGGGCACTGGGTAATGACCTTGGTGACCCGCTTCTCCTTGAATAGCTGCACGTTCTGCTTCGCCATCTTATCGAACACGAACTCGTTCCCCAGGCGCCGCAGCGAATCGCCGCAGCACGGCTCCTCCTTGCCGAGGACGCCCCAGGAGACGCCGGCGGCATCGAGGATGGTGGCCAGCGCCACCGTGACGTGCTTTTGCCGGGAGTCGAAGGAACCGGCGCACCCGACGTAGAGGAGGTATTCGGTCTGCTCCGCCTCGAACGCCCTTACATCCATGGTCGAGTACCACTTGGTCCGGTCGGTGGGAGCGATGCCCCAGGGATTGGATCTCCCCTCCACGTTTTCGAACAGGGTCAGCAGTTCCTCCGGGAAGGCCGATTTCATCTGCACCAGGTGCCGTCTCATCTTGACGATCTTCGGCATCTGCTCGATGAAGACGGGGCAGATCGCCATGCAGGCGCCGCAGGTGGTGCAGGACCAGATGGCCTGTTCCGATACGCTCCCCTCCCCTTCGCCGATCAGCTGCCGGCCTGGGACGATCTTTCCATTACGGTCGGGAAGGGAATTCAGCAGGTTCATCTTGATGTCGTGCACGACCTGCCGCGGGTTCAGGGCCTTGCCGGTGGCAACCGCGGGGCAGACGCTCTGGCAGCGGCCGCACTCGGTGCAGGAGAAGCCGTCAAAAAGGTCCTTCCAGGCAAGCTCAGTGACCTCACCCGCCCCGAAGCTCCCACCCTTCACAAACTCTTCCCGGGGCTGGGTGTTGGGCTTTTCCAGACTCCTGAAGAAGCAGTTGGGGATGGCGGTCAGTATGTGCATGTGCTTGCTGTGGGGGAGGTAGTTCATGAACAGCAGCAGCACGATGGCATGCAGCCACCAGAAGAAGGTGACCAGTTGCTGAAGCTTTTCCGGTCCAAAGCCCCCCAGAAACCGAGCCGCCACGCTCGACACCGGGAGAAATCCGGGAGCCGGCTCCTGTCCCAGGGCGATCACCGCTCCGTGCAGCCCGAAGTAGGCGAGCATGAGGACCCCTATGGCGGCCAGGATCAGAAAGGCCTCCGGGCTGCGTGCCCCGGCATAGGAGGTCCCCATGTAATCGGGGGGGAAGAAGAGACGGCGCAGGGCGGCCAAGACCACTCCTGCCAAAGCGAGGAACGACACCGCATCGAAGGCCAGCAGCAGGGCGTGGTGCAGCGGGTCGGGAAGGAGCGAGAGGCTCAGGGCGGGGAAGAGTCCCGAGACGAGGAACTCACCGTTGGCCAGGAGCAGGATGACGAAGGCCCAGAAGAGGACGGCATGGTTGAGGCCGAAGGGCCTGGCCACCACCCTCTTCTGGCCGAAAGCGTAGAGGAGCACGCCGAGGATCCTCTCCCCCGGGTTCGTCAACCGGTACTCCGGCTGGCCGACCGCAACAAGGGAGAGCCTCCTCTGGCAGCTCCAGACGAAGAGGATAAGGGATCCGATCAACAGCGGCGCGTAGATAGTTATATTTGGGTTCACGGCGTACCTCACAAAAAGACTGCAGGCTGATGGTTGTGGTAACTACTGCTTCATCTCCCGGATGCCCCTGGTAAGTTCGGGGACGACCTGGAAGAGGTCGCCGACTATGCCGTAGTGGGCCACCTCGAAGATGGGGGCCTCCTTGTCGCGGTTGATGGCTATGATCAGGTCGGAGTCCTGCATCCCCACCAGGTGCTGGATGGCGCCGGAGATGCCGCAGGCGATGTAGATCTTGGGGCGGACCGTCTTGCCCGTCTGCCCGACCTGCCGCTCATGGGGCATCCACCCCGCATCGACCGCGCTCCTGGAAGCTCCCACCACGCCCCCGAGCTCTTCGGCGAGCTCCCTGAGCATGGAGAAATTGGCGGGTCCCATCATACCGCGGCCGCCGGAGACGATGAACTCCGCCCCCGCCACATCCACGTGGTCCTTCCCCTTCTGGTCCCTGATCACCTCCAGGACCTTGGTCATGATGTCCTTCTCCTCGACGGGGCAGGAAATCCGGACGATCTCGCCGCTTCTCCCCGCCTTGCGCTCGGGAAGGGCCATGACGTGGGGTCGCACCGTGGCCATCTGCGGACGGAAGCGGTCGCACATGATGGTGGCCATGATGTTGCCGCCGAAGGCCGGGCGGGTCTGCATCAGGTTCCGCTTGTCGTCGACGGCGAGCCCCGTGCAGTCGGCGGTAAGTCCCGTTCCGACCACGGTGGCTACGGCCCCGGCGAGGTCGCGCCCCAGGCCGGTGGCTCCCATGAGGATGATCTCCGGCTTGTGCAGGTCGATCAGGTGGCAGAGCGCCTTGAGATACGATTCGGTGCGGTAATGTCTGAAGACCGGGGCATCGACCAGGTAGGCCTTGTCGGCGCCGTAGGCGAAGGCTTCCTGGCAAAGCGGCTCGACCTTTTCGCCCATGACCAGGGCTATCAGCTCGACCCCCAGGGCATCGGCGAGCTCGCGTCCTTTCCCCAAAAGCTCCCAGGAGACCCGGGCCGCCTCTCCCTCGGTCTGCTCGATGAAGACCCACACGCCGCGGTAGGCCGCGAGCTTCTCGGCCAGCGCCCTGGCCTCCGGGTCGTCGTCATCGAGAGCGCCGGGGGCGTCTTTCATCAGCTCGTCGAGAAGCTTCTGCTCCTCGGGGGTGAAGAAAAGGTCGATGGCCTGGGCCGGGCAGACCTTGACGCACTTGACGCAGCCTATGCACTTCTCGCTGGTGATGACCGGCTCGCCCGCCTCGTTCATGCTGATGATGTTGATCGGGCAGGAACTCTCGCAGCGGGCCCCGCAGGCGATGCATTTCCCTTCCACTACCTGCGCCTTGCCGCGCGGTTTCTTGATAGTTTTCTTGGTGTCAGTCATCTTTCTCGCTCCTCGCTCTTTAGACCGGCAACAGGTCCTTACTCATAAGTTTGTCCAGGAGGAGCCTCGCCGAACTCTTCGGGTCGCGCAGGCCGTCGCCGACGATCTCCCCTTTTTCCCGCTGCGGGGAAAAGATCCTGCTGACCCAGGTGGGGGACCCCTTGAGGCCGATGGTGCCCACGTCCAGCTTCAGCACCTCGTTGTTCCAGACCGTGACCTCGCTGTCCTGGGATTCCAGCCTAAGCGGGACGGTTGGGTAGCGGGGGCGGTTGAGTTCCCGCACCACGGTGAGCATGGCCGGCATGGGAGCCTCGACGATCTCGTAGCGTCCTTCGAGCTTCCTTCTCACCCTGATCACCTTCCTGGACAGGTCCACCTCCTTCACCCGGTCGACCAGGGTGAGCTGGCTGTAGCGGTTGCGGGTGGCTATCCCGGGGCCGACCTGGGCGGTGTCGCCGTCGATGGTCTGCTTGCCGCAGAAGACCAGCCCCACCTTCTCGGTCTCACCGAGCTTCTCGATGGCTGCCGAGATGACCTTGCTGGTCGCCAGGGTGTCGGCGCCGCCGAAGGCGCGGTCGGAGAGGAGGATCGCCTGGTCGGCCCCCATGGCCAGAGCCTTTCTCAGGGTGGCCTCGGCGTTGGGGGGACCCATGGAGAGGGCGACCACCCTGAAGCCGAAGCGGTCCTTCATGCGCAGCGCCTCTTCCAGGGCATGGGTGTCGTAGGGGTTGGCGATGAAGGGTATCCCCTCGCGAACCAGGGTGTTGGTTACCGGGTCGATCTGGACCTGGGTGGTGTCCGGCACTTGTTTGATGCAGACGACGATTAGCATGGTGAACCTCGCTTGA